>DASTUU010000152.1:0-5867 GCA_035759485.1 Nitrososphaeraceae archaeon | reverse complement strand
GTAACTTATCTCAATTCATACATGTCTAGCAAAAGTGATGAGGGTCACATAGAATGTCCATACTGTCAATCAAAGTTCAAAGATAAGGCTGATTTATCAAAACATATAGATAGAATTCATGGCGGAGCTGGGCTATTAGAGGGAGATAAACGCAATTGGTGATAGGTTATCACATTTGGCATATGCCTTATGTAGTTGAAACAAGTCGTAGGCTATTAGTGTTTAACCTCTATCAAATGAAACACATCATTATTAAGCCGGAAAATTAATCGCTGCTGAGTATCGGCATATGCTAAATTTACTACAAGAGAAAGTGGTCACAAATCATTTTATGCTTTCTCTTCCAAGTTATGTATTCTATCTAAATTATTCGTCCGACAATAGAAAATGGAATTAAATGCAATTCTAACGTTGGACTAAAATTCCTAAAGAAACACAGGATGAAAGTTTCAATCCTATCTTAGTCGGACACCAACCTGGCTTAATTACGCTTAGTTTATCGCTATTATATATTGTTATAATCGTGTATGAGTAAATCTTATGTCACTATATAAAGGTCCACGAGGTCAGCCATAGTTAGGAATATCGATACAATATTATATCATAGTAGAAGGTTCAGATTGGACTATTAACAATCTCTGTATGTAGTAAATTTGCTTCTAACTCGATAAATGATCATATAATCATTGTCCTTATCGATGATACCTGAAAGATATACTTTGAACACTATTATGTATCTTTAGTTGCAGTTAAGAAATATCCAATAGATGTAGGATCCACTGATGTAACATGTAGTCCACACCTTTCAACCTTTTCTTTCAACTCAAGAGGAGTATAGAACTTAGCATCTGTACGCAATAGAGTTTCACATAATTTTAGCCCTTTTCCCTTTGACGTCGCCGGATCACTTTCAACTATGACTAACATTCCATTCAACTTCAGTACTCTCTTCATCTCCTCCAAACTTCTATCCTGATTTGGAAAGTGATGAAATGAGAAGCTAGCTATTATCTTATCAAAGTACTCTTGTGGAAATGGAATATTTTCTGCTTCGCCCTGTACGAACCTTATATGCGGTCTATGTGTTCTTCCATAATCTGCAACCTTGTGTTTTGGCTCCAAAACAACGACCTCTTTGCAGTTTCTTGCATAACCTTCTGTTATTTTTCCAGTATTTCCACCTACATCCAATATAATATCGCTATCTTTAACAAGTATATACCTAAGCAACAATTGAATTCTTCTACGAGCATTAATAGCCATCACAAACTCTTGTAAGTTGAGAATGAAATGTGATATTTTCATCCATCTAAATGGACATAAATAGCGCCTTGAAATAGGTTACCATGTCTTTGAAGGTTGTAACAAACAGAACTCTAGGCTCAAAAAGCCCTTATCAAATGTTTGTTGATGCTATCAAGTCGCCTGCTACCAAAACAGTCTATATAAACTCGCTAAAGCGGCACATGAACCCACCTTAGGCTAACCAAGCAGATGAATCACTTATTCATCTAGAACCCAGGCTTATCAATGCCTAGATTATAGACTATATCATATCTTTAAGACAAGACGGTCTTTCCTACTACAGTATCAAATATTTGGTTGCTCTGTTCTTACGTTCTACACTCGAAATGATGTCTGTCTCAATAGGAAGAAGGTGTTTGACTATCTTGGAGAATACAAGCGTGTAGCCAAGGATAAGGCAAAATTCATGCACAAATAAGGCCAAAGCCGGTGGGGAGACTTTGGACAGTGCGCCCCTCTAAAGGACGCCACAACTACCCAAGTCTTGTAAGGCTGCGGTAGTATGTCCACCCTGGCACGTTCCTTCATGGAACCTTATGTACTTCCAGTGTTTTCATAAACATCCAGGTCTGCTATTTCCAAACCATTAGAAGCGCTGCTTTTATCAGCTGCTACTGCATTTACTACTGAAGCTGTTCCTATAACTAGTCCAGCAATAAGAACGAGCTCCGCTATCTTGGCAAATAACTCCGTTAATCCCCATTTTAGAGCGCTATAATATAAACCATGGACACAGATAGATAGCAAAGACTAAAGCCTAATGAAGTGATAATAGAGGATTCAAAAAAGGAACACGTGTGAACCCTTGGCATGCTTTTGTCTATTTCTCTAACCCAGACTTATGACACGCTTCTATCCTCTATTACTATCGTAATTTTTAACATTAATATTATATGAATATCATTAGATTACACAAGTACATTTCTGTAGACCATTTTCTATGTCCTTTCTAGTCTGGTAATGAAAGTGTATGTTTCATAAAGTTGGCCAGACTACTTTTGATTAGGCCTTTTCAATGATTACCTTGCCTTCCTCTTGTGTCACTTTGATGTTATCCTCCTTTTTCAGACCAAGGCCCTGACTGTACTTTGCTGGCAGGATTATAGTCCACGCTAACTCTCCTATTAGGCTAACAGGTTTCACTTCACTGCTGTAGTTGTCGTTGGTTTCATTCATTCATTATTCTATCTAACTACAAAATCACTGACACTTATTTCTATTGAACCATACTCGCCTGATATGTCCAGTGCCCCATGTTCACTAACAATCCTGAAGGCTTCATTTAGGGCCTCACCTTTCCTGTTAGTAAAATAGTAGGATCTATCCATCTACCTTGCAGCAATATTTCTAATATCTATAATGATGATAAGCGCTATTACCGTCATAAACAGGCAGTAGCAATCTAGTCAGTTTTTCATGCAAAGATATAAGCTATAAGATGTGCAGTGGATATTTGTGCAGGTGCTTTATTAGTGAAACTAGACCTGAATAATGGCCTCAGCCTGTAGGAGGCATGCCTGGCGATACATTATTCTCTTCTTCTGGTTCATCTGTTTCATCTCTAACTCCTTCTTCCACGCTATTTTCCTCTTCTACAGTTGCTTGTTCAATGTTGCTGCCGGTTGCGTTCAATGATAAATCTACAAATTCTGGTCTAGCAGCTGGAGAATTGTTACCTGACTTACATATTAGCTCTAAATTCTTGACTGTAGCTACACATGCTTTGTATTCATCACCCGAGTTTACAGTGAGATTTGGAAATGTTGCAACATATTCTATAAGATGACCTCCCCCTTCAGTAGCATTTAATGGAATTACCTCTGGTCCTGATGCATCAAATAACTTTACTTTTGCTTGTTCCTCTTTTGCAGTAACTATTGCAACTACATCTCCTTTGGATTCATCTACACCAAATATTGTCATTATTACTTTAAATACATCTTTTCCTTTTCCTGTCTCTGCCTGGATTGGATGTGGATGTGGATGTGTAGTAACAAGTGCTGTGGTGGTAAGAAATGCTCCTATCAGTAATAAAACGGCGCTTCTGCAGTCAATGTTTACAAAATACAAATCTATGGATGAATATGCACATTCAAGACTAAATAGGTTACATGTTAATAGTTTGCCTTTTCAGTAAAGGTGGTCTCCTCTTGCGCCAAGCAAAAGGAAAACTTTAAAGCTTAGCCTCTCCACAGAGTAAATAGGAACCTACTTTTAGCACCAATATCGGCATGGATACCACCGGATTCAGACCTACAATTAGTCGAGTTTCATTAAAATGGGTGCTAAAAAAAATATTGTTAATTATAGATAACATGACGAAAATCATTAGATTTTCTAGATAAATGAAATTCAAGTACAACAAAGCTAAATTGCCATCTACTAATTACTTGTTTACATAATGAATAGAGAAAAAGGCTTTATTTATACATGCAGCCAAAGTATCCTAAGTGTTCATCGCATACATAGACTCTTCTGGTAGACTTTCTTGTATTCGATTATAACAAAAGGCCCAGATTCTTTGTCAAAAGCCAATGTATCTATTCTTAGCCTATGCAATTCAAATTTGGATCTTACCAATACAAGACATAGTATGTTTCAAACGCCGTGATAAAACATACCTTAACTTTAGAATCCATCTCTTTTAACTTACGATATAATTCAAACCCAGTCATCTTAGGCATTTTAATATCCAATAGCAATAAGTCGTAGACATCCGGCTTGAAATTGGATTATGCCATTAGAGGGTCATTAAATACATGTACATCATATCCACCTTGTTCTAATCCTCTCTTCAAAGTGAAGGTTATATCAGGCTCATCATCTACAATCAATATCTTTTTGGGAGCCAAACCTCCAAGACATTTTACTATTCTACTATTTCTCCTTTTTTCTTTTTATCTGATAATAAATTTTTTACGAACCCAGATAAGACAGCAGCTTCTTTCCCAAAAACTGTTAACAAACACTCTTCATGGTACTGTGGTTGTATTAGGTCTATCATGATTGAAGACGTTCCATCGCTTGTGGGAGGGTAACTGATACGGTTAACCACATACCCATGGTTCAACAACTTCTTCAATTGTTCTACGGAATCATATGTTGATTTAGAAGAATTCTCTTGCACCTTTTGGCCTAGCTTAGTTACTACAAGCAGCTTATGTATTTTTCGTATATATGATAACTCTTTCTTTTTTTGCTAATAATGGTGAAAAATATCTTAATCTTATAGGAACCTATCAAGGGGGTAATCAAGAATAGCATAAAGCTGAAAGTTCTGGTTCATCTTGATAAACAGGAATTCCGTGTGAAATATTTTTATTGTCTGACTGATACTACCCCAGAGCCTTTATCTTAGCCTCCATACATTTGCCATATACTATAGGCAATCAACTTCCTTTGGACTGTGGATACGGGTCAATTAGGATTCAAGGCAGTCCTGATGTGGAAGCCGTGGAATGCAATATACTAATGTATGTGGTCTAGTTCTAATGTATATACCTGAAGACCAATCTATCCACATACTCATAGTGCATGGAATGCCCAGGAGCAGTTGCAAAGATAGCATGGATAGACAACTATTATGCATGCCAGCCAAAACAGAAAAAGGTCACAGAACACTCCCCTGACTAAATATAGATAAAGAAAATAAATCGGAACAACTAGACAGAATTGATTCTTCCATAATAAAAAGGTAGAACAATATTATATGTTTAACCTAGGTTACTTTTCTTATAGTTTTGAGTGATCTTCCACACTACTAAGTTGATGCTGAATACAAGAATATTTACCTTGAGTCTTGTAATTTTTCTTTCCATTATTTTATTAACAGGAACAATATGTTCTTCTTTATATTCATATACATATGGTCAAGAGCAGCCACAACAATCTAATCAACAACTTCCATCAAGTATAATTGCAGTCTCAAGTACTGATACTACACCTCACGTATTAAAGCTCAAAGCTACCCAACAAGGAGAAGGTGAACAGCCGAAGAAAGTTAGTGGATTTAAAATTGGTTTAATAAATGTAGTAACTGCCCAGATAAATTCTCCAATTCATATATTTGTTACAGATAGTTCTCTGCACGTTATAGGAGCAAAGGTAAGAACAGTATCCGGCCAATTGATTGACCTTGTTCCTTCAACCGGTCAAACAAATGCTTTCTTACTTGAAAATCTACCAGTAGGAGCTTACACTCTTGATGTTATTACACAAAAAGGTAATGCAAAGGCAGCATATGAAGGTATTTTAGTACTTGGTCAGGAGCCAACCAATCCACAAACACAGACAATAATTGAGCAGCAAGTAATCAAAGCAGAACTAGATGATGGAGACAATGGAGATGATGGAGATGATGGAAGGGATAATGGAGATGATGGAGACAAGAAAGACAAGAAAGACGGAAGGGATAATGGAGATGATGGAGACAAGAAAGACAAGAAAGACAAGAAAGACAAGAAAGACAAGAAAGACAAGAAAGACAAGAAAGACAAGAAAGAGAAGAAAGACAAGAAAGATAAGAAAGACAAGAAAGACAAGAAAGATAAGAAAGACAAGAA
>DASTUU010000151.1:0-15399 GCA_035759485.1 Nitrososphaeraceae archaeon | reverse complement strand
ATAAAAGAGAGGACACCAAGAAACAGATTCGTCCTAGTTGATATGAGACTACAGTTTGCGATACGTTTTATCCGTTTTTATTCAAAAAAGATTGTCTATAAAAGTGACTAAACCTTTATTTCCATGAAAGCCATCTGTCGTTTGCTGCTTTTGGCTCCATCGGCGCCAGATTGCCAGAATGTGTTGGGTCCTTGCAGTCCGGGTTTGCTGGTGAGCTTGGCCGGATTGCAGGACTTTTTGTCTGCCTTTAGACTATCTATTTGCAAGGACAGATAAGCTTGGACTAGATTTGCAACTTGGAAGAGAAAAGAATAACGATAATAAAATAAAAACTCTCAAACACCCTGGCGTACAGTGGATCAATGACAAGAGCAGAGATAGTGATAGGTATATGTCTGCTTAAAGCTAATAAACTCTCAAGTCTTCTACTTTGGTAAATTGAGTATTTACACTAAGGTTTGCATGCTTCTTTTACTCATTTCATCATTACTTTGTCTATTGTCTCGAGAAGCTCTATATTTGAAATCGGCTTTTGTAAAAACTGTTCTGTCTTCAACTTACAGTATGATTCCTCTTTCTCTTCTTCTTGTTTTTCTTTTCTGACTTCATTATAATACATCTGACCTGCTGTGATAAAACAGAACTTGACTTGGTTGTCGACCTTTCGCATCTCGGCATACAGCTCAAACCCATTCATTTCCTGCATTTTAATGTCAAGAATAACTAGATCAAAATAGCCTGGTTTGAACTCGGACAAGGCAATAAGAGGATCATTGTATGTATGAACTATGTAACCAGCATCTTCTAAAGCTATTTTTAACGCTGCCGTAATATCAGTCTCGTCGTCAACTAACAAGATTCTGTCTTCTTTCTTCACCAACTTCATACCTCATTTTACTGATAATATGGCACCATAGAAGGCTAACCTTGCTACTGCTCTCTTACTCTTCCCAGTTATAAGTGAAGCTGAACGTTGATAAATAAAACTTATAACAATGTTCGATTTTTCGTATTGATTATCAGGATTGCCTAGGTTTCTTGATGTGCACTCATTTCACCCTCTTAGTGCACCAGTATATTCTTCCATTTGATACTTTGTTTCACCTCTATTGAAATAGGATTGGTAGATGGAGTAACTATCTTCAATTATTCATTAAACAGAAGGTATCAATCAAGAACATAGTATTCTGCATATCGAAAAATCTGGAAATATCTTGCACTTGTCAATAGAACCTCTCACTACCAATTTGGCCAGTATTGTTTCTAATCTGGTCACTGGTGAACTTATACGAACTAATAGTATGATCCATTATTGCTTGCTCCGCATCAAAATTTTCAGGATCCGCCCTATAACCTATCATATGAACCAACCCCCATCGTCAATAACAACCACCGTTAAAATTCCTATTCTTCTACCTAGATCATCATCTGTTGCATAAACAAAAGAGCATGCCTGGTTGCCATCTACTGAATATTTATCATATGTTATAG
Organism: Nitrososphaeraceae archaeon; assembly: GCA_035759485.1. GTDB lineage: Archaea > Thermoproteota > Nitrososphaeria > Nitrososphaerales > Nitrososphaeraceae > TH5893. The sequence goes on along the minus strand of DASTUU010000151.1, from coordinate 13,908 downwards.
ATTCAACTAACTTAAAAGAGGAATTGTCATCATCAAGGATATTTAGTCCAAATCTTGCCATCTGCATCGTATTAAAAATTGGAATTCCTTCAACCACATTTACCATGATTTGGGACGTCTCGCCTTTATCCAGTCTTGAAAATAGAAGGAGATGAGGTTCAAAGACCGTATCTCGTTAAAAAGAAAGATGGTCCTCAATGCTTTGTCAGAATTGGTGCTTCTTCAAGCCCGGCAAGTAGAGCCACGATTTTGTACCTCTTTAGTGACTTAATTACAAAGCGGAATAATGTAGAAAGATTACGTAGTAGTGCAGGCTTCTTAAAGGAAGAATTGATGCATGCTTGTGAAAACATGAGGGATATCGACCCCAACGACTATAATGAAAAATTGCTTCCCGTTGATTTGACTTATCTTAGGAATGCTGCGTTATCCACAGAGAGGTTCCTTGCACAGAATGAATTATTGGGTGGTCATCAAAATATTAATTCTTTTACGGCGGGATTCTATTCTTTTGCTCGAGAGATTGATAGATTGAATTCATTGATAAACTGGTATAATACGGGGAACGATGCGCACAAAAAGCACATGAAGCGAACTAAGATGCATTTCTGGGAACCTAAAGGACAAGACTATGAAAAGTCAGTAGGATATTTGAATAAACTAATAATTAAGTGCGACGAATTTCTTTCACAATTTCAATGAAAGCATTATCTTCTACAACAAAAGCCAGACCTGATTTAATAAAATTGGAAAAATAGATCCCCTAGTGCAAAGTATTATTTCTAAAGCAAATACTTTTTAGAATGACTCTATAGTCAGGGATCCTTGAATGACATAAATTTGTAACTGAGGGGCTAGTAACATAATATGGTATCCCTAGGAATATTATCTAATAACTGAAATAGACTACGGTTTAAAAGCAGGACGAGAGTACCAAATAAGAAAAGAGAAGGAAGAAGAACAAGAACAAGAGAAAGAAAAAGAGAAACGACAACAATAAACGGATAAATAAGTAGTCATTGAGCCCATGCCCATGATGGAATACTGCGGACTCTACACTGCTTTCTAATAATTCTTCTGGCCTTTTTAGCTGCTTCGACTTCATTAGGCGAATTCTTAAGATACTGAATCAGTAGTTCTCCATACAGTTTTTTTGCACGTTCCTCTGTAAATTCTTTGTATTCTACCCTTGTAGGCTTGGGTACTGTCATAATTATTATTAGGTTCAGTGGCTGACAAGCCGGATACTTCCGATATGCCTTTCACCTCCTTATATTCCTCTTTACACCCATTACAGTCATTGTGGAAAAAATCAATATGAACAGTACATTTTGGCATAACCTATTCAAAATACGCTATTTCATTCTTTAATCTGAACAGAGAAGAAATACTACGTATTAATTAACTAGTTTTTAGTCATGCACGAACCATCAAAAGGTATATCTGATGCTGCTGTCAAAATATAGAATTAACTTATGAATAGATAATAACAAGCAGGATATGACACAGTAAATCAGCAGGATAAAGAGGTACTGCTTAGATTTGTGCTAGCCCTCCATCAACAATAAAGTAAACAAAGTTACTTCACAACAATAAAACAGAAAACGTTAGTTGGTTTTAATGCAGGTTTTAACGCACTTATTTTGTAAATATCTTCCTCATTATTTCTTTTTTCTGGTCTTTGTTTTTTTCTTGCTCTTAGTATTTTTGATATTAGATTTTCTTCTTTTATCTTTGGTACTTTTTTTTGCTTTCATTTTTAACCTTGATTTAGTTGCTTTTCTCGTAATAGGTACCACTTCTCGACTAGTAGTGGTCATTGGGCCAGGTGGAGTAGAAGACTCAGTTGATTCAGGTTCAGTGTAAGGATCAGTTGATTCAGGTTCAGTGTAAGGCTCTGATTCCATTGGCATATTATTCTGACTACCAGTTACTAACGCTTTGATATATTGATTGTGCCCCTGGACATGACTTTATAGCACGAGATTACAGAAATATAGACTAGCGGTTTCGCTGTAGCTCGGCTGAAACTTCTCTCAGAAACAGCTTGAAGGTCGTGAACCATTTTTAGGAAAGAGAATATACATTGCATCTGATGAAGTTACGGGAGAGCAAGCTACTAATATTTTATCAAATGAATTAGGATACAAGATTAAATATGTACCTGTTCCATTAGAGCAGGTTTACCGTGCAAATGAAGATATGGCTCGTATGTATGAGTGGTATGAGAAAGTAGGAACAGGTATAGACATTACAAGTCTTCATCAAGAGTATCCCAAGGTCAACTGGCTTACCTTTAAAGATTGGGCTAGATCAAAACTAAGATAAGAATACATTATATTACAATGACAAACAATAATTTTAGGGAAAGCCAATTACAAAATATCTTCAACTTATAGTAATCAACAAAGGTCCTGGTATTCTCTAAAATAGTGTATATTTTGTTTTCTATTCTAGGAGTGCCTTATGGACAAATGATATTGCTATTGATCCTTCACCTACTGCGGATGCAACACGCTTAATGCTACCACCTCGAACATCGCCAACTGCGAAAACACCTGGCAAACTGGTTTCAAGCAAATATGGTTGACGCATGAAGGGCCAACCTGCTGCACTAAGATTCTCTGGCGATAGATCTGGACCTGTCTTTATGAAGCCTTTATCGTCAAGTGCGATACAGCCATTGAGCCAACGGGTGTTTGGATCGGCGCCAGTCATGATAAATAGGTGGCTTATTTCGTGCTTCTCAGTCTGTTCTGTTTGATGGTTTCGCCAGTAAACGGAATCAAGATGATCGCCTCCTTCTACTGCCACAATCTCAGTTTGTGGTCGTAATGTGATTATAGGACTCATTTCTATCCTACGAATCAGGTATCGCGACATAGTAGCAGCCAAACCGGAGGACCTGACTAGCATATGTACACGTTTTGTTGTCTGCGCCAAAAACACAGCAGCCTGTCCAGCTGAGTTCCCTCCTCCAACTACAATTACTTCTTCTCCTCCACACAACTGCGCTTCCACAAAGGTTGCACCGTAATAAACACCTGCACCTTCAAATCTGGACAGCTTTTCCACCGGCAGCTTTCGATATTGTGCACCTGTGGCAATCACAACGGTGCGAGTAGAGATTCTAGCCCCATTCTCAAGTTCGATTATGTACGGTTTGTGGTCACAGATGAGTCGTGTCGCCTTTGCAATAAGCATATGTGCACCGAACTTTTGAGCCTGGACATACGCCCTACCTGCCAGATCCTGACCTGAGATCCCTGTAGGAAATCCCAAATAATTTTCGATTCTTGAGCTTGAACCAGCCTGACCACCGGGTGAACTTGTTTCCAGTACCATAACATCCAGTCCTTCTGAAGCACCGTACACTGCAGCCGCCAGTCCTGAAGGACCAGCTCCGATGACTACTAGATCTTGCACATGGGTTTGGTCGATAGACTCATTGAAGCCAAGGCATTCTGCGATTTGTTGATTACTTGGATTCCGAAGTGCTAGTTGACCTCGACAGATCAATACTGGTATTTCACTGGCTGAAACTTGGAAACTATCCAATAGATTCTGTACGTCAGGGTCGCGTTCTAGATCTATGTAGGAATATGGGTGTCCATTGCGCATTAGAAACTCTTTGATCCGCAACGTACCTGCAGAATGTGTTGACCCGATGAGGATAATGTCTCCAACACCAGCAGCTATTAACTCCACTCTACGAAGGATGAAAGCCCTCATCAATATATCGCTGAGCTCAGCATCAGTCTGTACCAAACCGAGCATTTGTTGGTGATCCAGTTCGATTACTTTGCCCGGCTTTGTAGCACGCGCCCGAACTAAAGACCGGCGGCCAGAGAGCATGTTAACCTCTCCTGTGAATTCACCATAACCATGGACAGTCACAAGGGTCTCATAAGCACCGAAGGGGCGCACAATCTCGACTTCGCCTGTAATAACAACAAAGAACGGTACCGATGTATCTCCTTGCTCTATTAGCACTTCACCAGGCTGTACTGAACGTATATGTCCATGCGATGCAATACGATCAATCTGAGCCGGTGTTAATTTCGGAAATATTTTCTCAATACGAGAGCTGGTTAGAGGAAGTCCTCTGCGTGCATTACTCATAGTTGTCACTTCTAGTGCGATTGCTACTCATAAATCATCGCTCAGATCCTTTCATCTTTATCTGACTAATCGCAAATGAGGCACTTTGAAGCTACCAAAATAACTGTAGAGGATGAGAAGTTTTTCTTCCGGCCCAACGTAAGACATAGGATCGCAGCATTAAGACCTAGATTCGAAGCTGGATTAGATCCAATAGAAGTTGCAAAAGTAATTCTTAAAGCAGCCACATCAGAAAATCCAGATTTACGATATGTGGTCGGAGATGATGCGCAATTCTGATTTATTTATAGATTTGAAATCTTCAATTAAAATTGAGTGTCTGATCCAAAAACCAATATCATTACTAGAATTAAAACATGTAATTCAAAAGCAGCTATGAGAATCTATATTCGGTGTTGCTAATAGTTATTATTGTTACTATTGTAGGTATTATAAAATATATCAAAATAGATCAAAATATGAAACAATAGTGGAAAAAAATAGCCGAAATACGTATATCGCGCTATAGATTAGCATTAATATTGCAGCAGACTAGGCTGGATAGTATTGATTTACATATTATAAGGTTACTTGCTAGAGACTGTAGAACTTCTTATATGAATATAGCTTCTGCTGTTGGAATAACACCAATTGCTACAAAGAAAAGGATTAACAAAATGGTTTCAAATGGTATAATACGAAGATTTGCAACAGTCATAAATCCTGTAATATTTGGATATGAGAAAGAATGGATTTTAATAGTTAAGAACATAGATAAAACGATTACAGAACAAGAAATATTCAAAAAGATAAGCCTTTTAGGAGATATTTTCTTGTATATTAAGGAACTAGAACAAGCAGCTGTATCATTTGTGTTATTTGTCAGGGATGAAGCAGAAGGCAAGATAAGGATACTGACTGACTTACTAAAACCAGCAGAGGTAGAGAGTATTTTTGGAAGTTTTAAGCCAGTGAACGTAAGGATTCATAGCTCTGATTTGGAGATTATGAAATGTTTGCTATCAGATCCCAGAATGCGAGTTCAAGACATTGCTAAAGAAACTTCACTATCTACAAAGACTGTGGCAAGAAGATTAGAAATGATGAGAGAAAAACATATTCTGCAATTTACTATTCTAACAGACTTATCTTCTATGCAATTGACAGGCTTCATTGAATTTGTAGTATTAATTCGCGTTCATGCCTCTTATCATCAAAACGTGGTTCAAAGAATATACAATGAAATGCAAGAATATTTGTTTCACCCACTTGATGATTTTTTACTATATCCAATTAACTATTCAATTGGCTATCAAAAGGAACTTGTTATTGCATCTTTCTGCTGTGCAAATATTTCTACAGTCAACTCAATATTAAGAAGATTAGAATCCTATGATGGAGTTAACAAAGTTCAGTCAATAACTGCAACTAGTGAAACGAAAATTTATCAAGACTGGTTAAAGAGAGAGATTGACAAAAGAATAACTAGTCAGAAGTACTTATTACCATCAACTGCAGCAGCAACAACAACAACAACGGAAGATGCATAACGTAATTATTGTTTTTATTTTTGTTTGTGTTGGTATATGTATATAATACAAATACACAATTACTACTAAAACACTCAAGAGAACTTCTAAAGATGTATGCCATATAATCTTTTTAGATTGTCTGATTTTGATACCTGCACAATAAAAATGAGACAGGTATTACAAAAAAGTATGCTAAAACGATATCCCGACTTACACCAAGCCTAAATCAACCCTTTCAGTTATATTTTTGTACATATGGTGGACGTAGAGTCGCAAGAGAAAAACAAAGCACTTGTCATCAAAGCTTGGGATACACTTTTCAATCAGCGTGACTATGTAGCGGCTGAGCACTATTGGTCGCCTAACTACATACAGCATAGTTCTTATATTGAGCCTGGTCGCGAGGGCCTGTTCAATTTCATCAAGAGCCTCCCGCCAACACTCAAGTATGAACCGGGAATAATTATGGCAGATGAAGATTTCGTAATCGTACACGGACGGTTTTCTGACTTCGGCCAGCCTATGGCTTGGATTGTAGTTGACATACTTCGCATCAAGGACGGGGTTCTGGCCGAGCACTGGGATGTAGTTCAAGACGAGGTCACCCAGGAGCAGTCAAAGAGTCGCCTTCCAATGTTCGGGGACAAGTTTCCGAATACTTCGGGGAGAACGACGTAGGAGTAAAAAATTTGTGAATAGAATATGCGCTCAGTACAAGTTTCCAAGCCTAACGCGTCTTTAGAAATCGTAGAAAAAGACATTCCAGAGCCTGGCGCGCGTCAGGTACGTATCAAAGTTCAAGCATGCGGCATTTGTCACAGCGACAGCGTTACGAAGGATGGATTATTACCCGGGATCAAATATCCAAAGGCCCCTGGACACGAAGTTGCCGGCATTATAGACAAAGTAGGAAGCGAGGTCACCGAATGGAAGACTAGACAGCGAGTCGGCGTGGGCTGGCATGGTGGCCATTGTGGTCGCTGCGAAAATTGTAGACGTGGGGACTTTGTCTATTGTCAATTCGCCCAAGTACCTGGTATTTCCTACGACGGCGGCTATGCTGACTATATGATTGCACCAACAGAAGCAGTTGCATCTATCCCCGACGAGCTTTCAGCTACAGAGGCTGCTCCAATGATGTGTGCAGGAGTCACCACATACAACGCTCTTCGAAACAGTGGTGCACGTACAGGGGAAACCGTTGCAATATTTGGAGTAGGCGGACTTGGACATCTAGGAATACAATTTGCTTCCAAGATGGGTTTTAAGACAATTGCTATTGGCAGAGGAAAGGATAAGGAGGAGATTGTGAAAAAGCTTGGCGCTAATCATTACATCGATAGCAAATCACAGAATCCTGCAGAAGAGCTTGTGAAGCTCGGAGGTGCCAAGATCATTCTCGGAACGGGCCCAGGTGGAAAGGCCACGAGCACAGTAATGGGTGGTCTGGCTGTCAACGGCAAATTCATAATCATTGGTGCTTCTGATGAACCGCTTGAATTATATCCGAATTTTTACTTCTTTGGCCATAGATCAGCTGTGGGTTGGCTAGCCGGATCTGCTGTCGATGCAGAAGATACACTCTCTTTTGGCGTACTCTCTGGTGTACGGCCCATGAATGAAGTCTTTCCATTGGAGCGCGCAGCAGAGGCATATGATCATATGATTAGCGGGAAAGCAAGGTTTAGATGTGTACTTACAACTGGTAATTAGATGGAGCTGATCGTGTATAGGTATAAAAAATTCTTGCTGCGAGGCTAGGAATAGTAATGACAATCTTAAGTTTCGGTCGTCATAGTATAGCAAAAAATGGCTCTCCTTGCTACTTTAATGGGTATTATTGGTTTGCCGTACTGTATTAGATCTAGACTCATTAGGATATAATGTATCTTGTCTGTGTTGAGGGTCATTGCGATATAAAACGCATTACGGTTTATCGACTACAAGATTAAGTTATACGGACCGATAAGCGTTGTTGAAAACGAAATGGAAGTTATAAAACTTGCAAATGATTACCCACATAAAATAATTTATAATAATACCTGGGCAATCCTAGATTCTTCACATACAGCGTGCGTAGTATGGGATGTACAAAATACATCAGTTAGAAGAATTTTTAATAAAGAAGAATTTAGTAGACAACAGAGAGATAATAGTGATGTAGAGAATAATAGAAATGATAACCTCCATAACTATACAAGAATAATGAAATATCCTCAATACTATTAAAAGAAAGAAAAGGACAATTCCAAGATTCCACTCATTATCATAAACGCCGATCTCGTTGGCTCAACGAATATCAGCATGACTCTACCTGTAGATAACCTTGTTACAATAATTAGAGCTTTTGCCCATCAGATATCGCACATTGTAGATAGTCATGGTGGATATGTCTTGAAATACGTAGGCGATGCAGTAATCTCATTTTTTCCAGGTCGTGTTAACAATAAGAACAAATATCCTGCCTCAAATATGTCAGTTGAATGTGGGAAATTGATGATTAATGCAATCAAGGAGGAAATTAATGTAATATTGCATAAAATATACGGGTACCCTGAACTCTTCGCCAAGGTAGGTATAGACGCAGGAGAGAACGCAATTGTTCAGTTCGGTTATGAACATTTCTCACCTATCGACGTACTGGGATATAGTATGAATATAGCATCAAAGATAACTTCTCTAACAGGTGCAAATAAGGTGTCTATAGGCGAGAATGTATACAAATCATTAGATCGCAAAGTACAGAAAGAATTTCATGAGTTATCGATCTCTGATCGTCGATGGAAATATATCAACTATGGGACTGATAAGCCTTACAAAGTTTACATTCTAAATTCTTGAAAAACATCAGCTTTGTTTAGAAAACAGTATCGATACTTGCTTATTTGACAGACAAGGAAATAAAACAACTTGATAGAATGCCTTAATTCACTTCACAATTTTGGGAACTCAAGTACAAATCAATGGTGTTTCAATAATGTGATGGACACACTAAGAAAACAACCGAAATAATGGCAACTAAACAACTAAATGAAGGAGCATTTTACAATCAGTTAAGTTAAAATGAATATTTGTCATTGTAGAATATTATAAAGTAGTTTTGGACCATCTGATACTACATGTGATAATCTTGTTCTAGCTTAGTATATAGATCGTTCTACACTTATCTTGGAGGATAAGAAACTTGGTTGCAGATAAGAAGTATGACGTTACCGTTTTGAAGAAAACCTTCACTTGGATGAAAAAATTTGCCATCATGTCGTAAGCATTATCGCTATCCTAATCAAGATAAAATAGTTCACTCATTCAAAATTTGCTGGGCAGCGTGCTTTGCACTTGCAACTGACGCATTAGACAATAATCCCTCCTTGCCTACCCAGTCTCCTACTATGTACAAATTCTCTGCAATTTTTGTATCCGGTCTTCCACCTAATCCGCCGTCTGCAGCAGTAACAAGAGCATTAGATACCACCATGTTGGGCAGTGGTCTCTTCTTAACAAGTACCTGTCTCCATCCTGGCTGCAGTAAATCAAGGAACTCTTCTAACTCTGGTTGATCTTCTCTTGGCTTGGGTTCAATTGAAGTACCAAGATATTTTGCGACGTGGATTAATGCTCCACCCTTAGGAGCAAGCTTTGCATATGCAGAATGAACCGAAAAATATAGTGGACGATCTACCCCCAAAGCAAACAATGTATCTTTGTCTGGAAGGCTGCTAAGAGCAACATCCAAACATACCAAACGTACAGGTTTTGCTTCTTTTGCTGTCTTGGACAGTACATCTGGTCTCTCATTGTCATCGAAAAGGCTGTAGGCATCCTTTGGACCTGCTGCTATTACAACTATCTTTGCTGATACTTCAGTTTTGTCATCCAACAAAACTCGCCATCCAGAAGAATCAGTTCTTTTCACCCTGATTGCCTTTTTTCCCATGACAATTCTTGCATTTGCGTTTTTGGCTACTGTTAGTAGTCCGTCGACGAGTGTCTGCCAGCCTCCATCTAAATACATAACTCCTGCTCGACTACCCACATAGATTTGGTGAAGTACCGGTCCTATGCTCTGAATGTCTGGATCGTTTGCATAAGTATTTAGTCTAAAAATCGTCTTAATTATTTCAGCATCGTTTATGTCGTGAATATTTTTGTCTAGCCATTCCTGTTCTGTAACATTTTCTAATTGTGAAAAATCAATTTTGGTAGGTGAAATAAAGAACTGACTCCCATCACTCTTCCCAGATAACCAACTACTATAATCACCCGCAATTTCACGTTTCTTGCCGCCGCTTATTAAGTAACCTTTCACTGTAGGAATGCCTCCAGTATAAGTGATGCCTATCTCCTTTAAAATTGAGTCACTTGCGTCAGTGAGATATAGTGCGTGCGGTCCTTGATTAAAGTAAAAACCGTCTATTTCTGCAGTCCTTGCACGACCTCCAATTTCTCTAGATGAATGTTCAAATAAGGTTACTGCCTTTCCAGAACGTGCAAGCAGCGTGGCAGTGGTAAGACCCGCAAGCCCTCCGCCAATAATTATTACATCTGAACTCGCGACTTCATTCGACATTGGATAGTCGTATATTTAGAAGCTTGATGTTAAATATTGCTCTTATACTGAGTAATCAGCTTTAAGACATTTGAATTTTTTCTATTGATCGATCCTCGTGGGGTATATATTGATTTGCATTCCACCGAACCTAACCAACAACTGCCTATTTTATTCTTTAATTGGATGAGTCTGGGACCCAGAATCATGTCAAATTTGGTTCACAAACCACTGGCCCCACTGAATAAGTGGGTTCATATACTTTGGTCAAGCATATTCAGATATCTAAAGGTTGTCAAGGAGATAGCAGATGCCAGCTAAGCTAACAACTACTATTAACAAGATTCAGGCAGTTCCAAACCTAACTAATGCTGAGATAATAGACCAATTAGTATTTTTAGGATAGTGTGATTAGTAGTTATCAGGTTACTTGGACCAAATACTTTCCAATATTGTGGAAGTCTAGTCAAACAACTTAACACACGTCAAACAGCTTAACACACCAAAACCTCCAAAACTGGACCGCAAGCTCCAAGCCTCTTCCCATCTATCCACTTTTGGGATAGTGGAGGACATAAGTTGGAAAATAGTTCTTGCAGTTCCTGCAATATCGAAAATCAATTAAAAGAAAGAAATCTTCATGCTCCAGCTGCCCTTGCAACCACTTCTGAAAGTGCTGGATGGATATGGATAGTCCCAGAAATGGAATCAATTGTACTATCACCATGCCTCATAGCTACAAGAACTTCATGAATAAGAGTGGATGCATCACTTCCTATAATATGACAGCCAAGTATCTTCTTATCTGATTTATTCACAAGAAACTTTACAAAGCCGTCTCTGTCTTCAATTGCCTCTCCCATTGCTGTTTTGATATAAGGATAAATAGACTTGTGATAGTTTATGCTCATATTCCTCAGGTCTTGTTCTCGAAGACCTACTCCTGCTACCTGCGGTGAGGAAAATATTGCATGTGGCATTGCATAATAGTTAACGTGAATCTTGTGTTCTGATATAAGGTTGTTGTAAGCATACTGGGCCTCATTATTTGCGTTGTGTTTGAAAAGGTAACGTCCAACTATATCTCCAAGTGCAAATATCCCTTTTACATTGGTCTCAAGATATCTGTCTGTTACAATGTAGCCTCTGTCGTTGATCTTTACACCAGTTTTATCAAGGTCAAGTGTATCAGAATTTGGAACTCTTCCGGCAGCAATTAGTAGTTGATCAGAAACAATATCCAAGGTTTTTTCTGAAGCATTGTCATCTTTTCTTGTTACTGCAATATGAAACTGGGAGCCACTATCAACCTTAACTTTTGAGACCGACTTGGCTTCATATCCTAGATAAACATTATATTTTTTAGAGAATATTTCAGTAAACTTCTGTGAAACTTCCTCATCTTCTGCTGGAACTAATAAGTCTCTTCTCTGTATTATATTTACCTCTGTTCCAAGAGCACCAAAAAAGTGTGCTAGCTCACAGGCTATATAGCCTCCTCCTATAATTGTAAGGGTTTTTGGCTGGTTTCTTATTCTAAAAATTTCGTCGCTGGTGACATAACCCGAGTCTTTCAAACCGTATATATTAGGAATTCTTGGTCTTGTGCCAGCGGCAATTAGTATCCTGTCGGCAGTTATCATGACTTCTTCTTCACTATTCGTCTTACCCTCTCCTACAGAGAGTATTTTTTCTCCAACAAACCTACATTCTTCACTGAAGAGCTTGGGATTTTCTATCCCCTTAAATGCATTCTTAATACTCTCAGAGCTAGAATCAGTTATGTTATTTACACGTTCTACCATTTGTTGGAAATCAACCGTAAAACCATCAACTTTTATACCAAAAAGATGTGCTCGTTTTATTGTTTCAGCTACGTCAGCACTATGTATTAATAGTTTTGATGGTATGCAACCTGTATTAAGGCAAGTTCCACCCATTCTGTCCTTTTCCACAATGGCAACCCTAAGACCGTGTTGAAATACTGCGTTTGCAACATCTAATCCAGAACCACTTCCAATTACAATGAGATCAAATTTCTCTATATTATTCTTCTTTTCGTTTATCAATTTAATAGGTTTTTGTACTAGTAATAAATAACGTCTTCCTTCTGAGAATATATTCTCCTCCATTTTATATTCGATTCAAGAAAAAATGTAATTTGAATTGGGGCATGATATGGAATAACATAGTAAATATTAATACAGTTAAAAAGGCTTCATAACTAAGGAGTATTTAAGGCAAGTGTCAGTTTTTGTCACGTTATCACAATTTAAGTTTAAAGTAAGCATTGTATGAAAGTCACCCTTATTTTTAGCCAATGGATATACAATACTGAGGTGAAAAACTTTGCATTTAAAAAGAAGAATCGAACTAACAGGACAAAGTTCACGAAGTCCAGAAGCAACAGTAGGTGGTAATGGTATAAATGAAAGGAAAGAAGGAAGAGGGTTACTATTATCGGTAACTAATACTTTACCATATGTAAAATGGGCTAACAGATTTTTACAATCAGCCATAATTCAAGGAGCAGTAATTACTTTGCTTACAATACTTTTCATCTCTATACAATTACTTTTATCCTCAAATATTAACAGCATAGATTACCTTTACATATCTTAAAAAAGTAATTATTAAAGAAAATCTAGGAATGTGATTATTAGAATCATGACTAGTATTATTTGATAATTCATGGTGAAAGTCTATGCAACAACAGACAGGCTTTATGCAGTTTTTACATTGAGTGATATTCTGATTGTCTTGAGCACATTCTGGTGGTGCACATTGGCATTCTGCACATACTAATACCATATTATCAAACCGATCGTATATTCCTATTTCCTATGTTATTAAAATATACAGTATTTACTGTTCTTACATTGAAAACGAGAAATTCCTTTCCCTGACAAGATAGTGAGTACATAGAAAAATTAGCGGATGGATCGGCATACTTACCGACTTGGTCCTTAACATCGTCGTAGTTGAAAGACCGAAGATCCAGTGGATTAATTCCCGCTGGAGTATAGGTAATATCATTATGATCTTGTTCTACACCTATTATAATATTTCCGCCGTCTTCAATATTACTCATTGCAATAATTGATTTAATCAATTTTATTTGGCTATGTTTGTCGCTCCAATTGATAGAACTTTTAAACTCTCTCTCTATCTCCTCGCCAAGTCTGGATAGTGCAATTATCTCTGCGCAATCCAAATTAAGAAGTCATTAAACGAGAGTTACTAATAACTAATTCTCTCTTCAGATCGGAACATGCATATCTCAAGTCTGCATGGTTATCAAACACCCGCTTGTCTTCGAATCGTCAAATAATTGCGATGGAAGATAACGATATTCTAACGATTCGAATTATTCTTCCCCCTGCATTTAATTTAGTTGTGCCAATAGTCTTGTATCACAAGGAGCAATTCAAGGTCGAGAATCTTCATTTTTATGTTTAAAGGACATTTAAGAGATCAAGAATTTTTAGAACAGATTAGTTTTATAAATGATATTATATTAAATATACTTCAGACTCTCGTGTCAAATATGGTTCACAAACCACTGGCCTCACTAGCAATGACAGAGAGTTACTGTTACTAGGTAAACATACTATTTACAAAATTAACAACCATAATAATTGATATTAATATAATTTTCTCATTAAATACATGAAGGCATTGATTCGTAATTAATGATCTATGGAGTTCGATCTGATAGGAGGTAAGATA
>DASTUU010000150.1:0-2886 GCA_035759485.1 Nitrososphaeraceae archaeon | reverse complement strand
CTTGATTCTATGAAGCTTGAACAGAACAGACAAATGACTATTCGGGGGGCCAATGTTACTCTTTTTTATGAAAGTGAAGGAAAGGAGTATGTAATTAACATGATTGATACACCCGGTCACATTGATTTTACTGGAAGAGTCACTCGTGCTCTTAGAGCAATTGATGGTGTAGTGGTTGTGTCTGATTCCGTTGAGGGTATCATGACCCAGACAGAAACGGTTACAAGGCAGGCGCTTGAAGAACGAGTAAGGCCTGTTCTTTATATTAACAAAATAGATCGACTAGTAAAGGAATTAAGATTAGATGCAACAGCAATGCAAAAGTGGCTTTCGAACATAATAGCTGACTTCAATAAACTTATTGATATCTATGCAGAACCAGAGCTTAGAGAAAAATGGAAGGTTAGTATTCAGGGAAACAGTGTAGCATTTGGTTCTGCAAAAGATAGATGGGGTTTTAACTTTCAAATCGCTCAAAAAAGAGGTGTGAGTTTCAAGGATGTGTATGAAGCTTATACTTCAAATGATCCTAATGTAATAAGATCTCTTGCAGAAAAAGCACCATTACACGAGGCAGTACTGGGAATGGTTGTGCAACATCACCCTCCGCCTCATGTTGCCCAGAAGTACAGAATTCCAAAGATTTGGCAAGGCGATTTAGAATCTGAAGTTGGAAGATCTATTTTAACATGCAATGAAAAGGGACCCGCAGTAATGATGGTTACGACCATAAATGTTGATCCACAGGCTGGAAGAATTGCAACAGGAAGACTTTTTTCTGGCACTATCAAGGATGGTGATGAAGTATATCTGATTGATGCGAAGAGATCAGGAAAGGTTCAATCAGTGAACATTTACATGGGCAACACAAGGGAAGTAGTAAGTATGCTGCCTTCAGGCAATATTCCAGCATTGCTTGGCCTTGATTATGCTGTTGCAGGCGAAACCATTGCAACTGTAAAAAATATTCCACCATTTGAATCAATCAAATATGTCTCAGAACCTGTTGTTACAATTGCAGTAGAACCGAAACATCCAAAGGATCTGCCTAAGCTCGTTGAAGCATTACGCAGGCTTACGGTGGAAGATCCAAACCTTATTGTCAAGATAAACGAAGAAACTGGTGAGACACTTATGGCTGGAATGGGTGTTTTGCACTTGGAAATAGCCACATCTCTCTTGCAAGAGGCAGGCCTTGAAATTACAACAACCCAGCCTCTGATTAACTATAGAGAAACCATTCGTAGCAAAGCAGGTCCTATAATGAGTAAATCTCCTAATAAACACAATAAAATCTTCATGCGTGTAGAACCACTTAGTGAGGACGTTATTGAGACATTAAGAACCGGTCAAATTAAAGAGGATATGGATAAGAGGGTAATGGCCAAAGTTCTTAGAGAAAAGGGCTGGAATGCAGACGAAGCAAGAAGTGTTGCTGCTATAGATCCTGGCGGCAACATGTTAATTGATGAAACCAAAGGTGTTCAATTTTTGCAGGAATCAATGGATTCAATAAGATCGGGATTCGATGATGTAGTCCATTCAGGACCGATCGCTCATGAATCGTTACGGGGTGTTAAATTTGTATTACATCACTTTGTTCCACACGAGGATCCTGCACATAGAGGTTTAGCGCAATTAATGCCCGCATCGAGAAGATCTATGTTAGGGTCAATGCTCATTGCGGAACCGGTATTACTTGAGCCTGTGCTAGGAATTGAGATCAAGTGTCCTCAAGAGCAAATAGGTATAGTAGCAGGCATATTGTCTGGTAAGAGAGGAAAGTTACTCAATGTTGACCAAAAAGGTATAATTTCAATTATACAAGGTGAAGTTCCGGCGTCAGAAACATTCGATTTGTCTGAGGTCATGAGGGGGGGAACCGCTGGAAAGGCCATGTGGAGTACATATTTTAAGGCCTGGCAAGTTGTTCCACAATCAATACTCAGAAGTTTGATTGCAGAAACGAGAAAAAGGAAAGGTCTAAATCCAGAGCCTCCAGACCCAGATGAATTTATTGACAAGGAATAGATCCTCATAACCTATTTCCCTCTATTTGGTAGCATTGGAACATCCATACAAGAATTTTTTTGCCTTGATCCTCAATTGTCATTGATATCATCGATATTCTTCTTGGTAGTATCAATATTCAATTGTGTATTGCAGACTCTTGTAATATGCTAGATACTTTCGTAATCATGAGGAACAATTATGAATATCTGTTCCATAGCAATTTCTCCCTAATCATACTTAAATTGAATATAAGCATGATCTTGCCCTAACCATTTCAACATAATTCTAATTCATCTAGTATTATTAATTATTGATGCTGAGTTCTTTGCAATATTTGTAACACTAGTTTCAGCAACTATAAATAATTCTCTTACATATTTAATATGTGGAAAATAATTCTGCCCCAACCACAATCTCCGGCCTACTTTCTTCTCCCGTGGGTATTGTACTAAAACCTGACGTGATTATCCTTGAAAGTGATGCAACTGTTAATGAGGCAACTAAGCTAATGACAGATAAAAACTCAAGGAGTGTTCTTGTTTCTAATAGGGGAGAAGTCATAGGAGTTGTAAGCAAAACAGATATACTATTTAGGGTAATTTCTCAAAATAGAAGTCCTGACAAAGTCAGACTTCGAGAGATTATGACATGCCCAGTACTTGCTGTTCGTCCTAATAGTACCGTTGCTGAAGCACTTTCTGTTATGGACAAGCATAAGGTAAGACAGATATTTGTTCATGCTTATGCAGCTGTTCTTGGAATGGTCACCAGAGATGATATATATCAACTAATAGAGACAATATCAATTTCTTCACAAGAAACCGCAATTAGCGGAACCCCTGTTTGCCTTATAGATTCAAAATCGATATCCTA
>DASTUU010000149.1:0-9259 GCA_035759485.1 Nitrososphaeraceae archaeon | reverse complement strand
TGAACCATTTAAGAAGTAAGATAGACTACTAGAATAAAGAAGTTTACTTTTATTATGGTGGTAATATAATATAAAAAATACACCTAAAGATATACTTCCCCAAATGTGGCCGCTACAAGGAAAAGACTTGGGGTAATAGGGGGGAAATCAATGATGGGATAACTGAAACCCGTTGAGATGCTTTCGCTTCCCTTTGGTTTGGAAACTTATCACATATTTCTATCCCTTTGCTACCACATTCTTTCTGGGATATTTAGAAGAAATATAATGGTTTTATATTTAGGCCATCTGCTTAGGAAACGGTTAGCAATTTAAAACGGTGATGGCCTTTATGTTTTCTTAAAATGGTACAGCTTGTCTAAAACTAAAAAAGGAAGAAATAGGGGTTACTGATTATCGCCTTCTTCACGGTCATTGTCTTCGTCTTCTTCATATTCTTCACCACCTGCAGCAGTCATATTCTGGGCCAACACAGGCGTAGCTATCATTACTGCACTAAATGCTGCAATAATTGCAGCCATCATGAGGATTTGTTTTGAATTCATAGTCTTGATGTCTAATATGCAGAATATAAGAATCTACCGTTTAAATCCGAACACTATGTCGACTAATTGTAATCATATTAAAGCTATTTTGAACGTTGGACGAATTTTGACTATTATCGTCATTATATGCTTCTTTATATGTTTGATAAAACACTTTTTTTATATTTTCAGTAAGTCTGCTTGTTTCTTGGATATCATTTAGTTCATTTCTTGTTTTTGGACTTATACCCAGTGTTTCTAATTCATTTAACTACCAATTAACTTTTTGTGGACTTTCTTGTTTAGTGGCCATGATAATAACAATAACCCGTGTCGATTGCTGCGCCTAATGCTATTTAACAGATAAATAAAAGTGTTATACTTTTATTATGATGATAATATATATAATATAATAGTATAACACTTTTATTATCATCAATTGCTTCTGAAGTTACACTGCTGTCCTATTACCTTTGGTATTATTATTATCCTTTAAAGAGATTCTTTGATCTACTGGTCTCTAGCGATAGTATTGCCTTTGGGTTGGAAGCATAAAGAGATAAAGGAGATATGATCTGTGGACAGATCTTTTTAGGTGGTCTAAGTAACTATATTTTCTTCTTACACTATTCCATTATGCAGTTCTTCAATAAATGCAATTTCAGATAATGGTTTTCTTATTCTTGGTGTAAATGCTTTCTCTTTTAATCTATCGGGTAACACGTCATATGTGTCTTGGTATCCTATTGCAATCATAACACCTATTTCATAATCTTCAGGTACATTGAAAACCTCCCTAGCTTTTTGTCCATCAAAGCCACCCATTTCATGCATAATCAATCCTTGATTAAATGTTTCAAGAAACATATTCTCATTCGCAGCTCCTAAATCATGAAAGTGAAGTCTATTAGAAATTCCGTTATCAGAATAGGTTCTTTTCGTTATTGCGCAAATGAGAATTGGAGCTCTTTTGGCATAGTCATTTATCTCCTTTAAAACAGACTGTGCTTTCTTTAATTTTTCAGGGTTGTCATTTGTGAAAACTATATAGCGCCATGGTTGTTCATTACGGGAAGAGGGGGCCCATCTAGCTGCTTCTAAAATTGACAAGAGTTTTGACTTTTCCACAGGTTTAGTAGAAAATGCTCTTGCACTCCACCTTCTTGATATTAACTCATTAATAGGATAATCAGTCTTTGCTGTTTTTGTTATTATTGTAGTTATAATTTTTTCATCTTTATCAAGTTCTTCTATCAATGCTATCTCTTTTCCATTTGTTCATAAGAAGAACCAATATCTTACCTCTTTTATCTTATTCTGAAGTTCGAAACCGCAAAGACATCCTCGAACGTTAAAATATGTTACATAACACGGTATTCCGTAACCAAATCATATAACATAGCCGAGTATGAAGCAAAATGCTTTGATAAAAACTAATGAAGAGGTAGATGAGAGCAGGATTAAATTCAGATTGAAGATGATTTTGGAAGATTTGTAGTAAGTACAATATTTGGTTATGCTGAAGAACAAAACATCAATTTGATTGTAACAGGCATCCCGAGTCGTTCAGGTATTAAGAAATGTTGCTTGCTTGGGAAGTATTACTTCACAGCTAGTAACTTATGCAGCCTGTACTGGCCTTGTATTGAAATAAGAAACAAGCCTATAGGCGTAGATTGTGTTTGCAATAAGTTATAAAGGGATTTTCTCAATTATATTGATCAGAGTAGTAGTTCAGTTATGAAAGTGACTTCAGGATCTCCCCCTGCATCAAAATACTCCTCAGCAATGAGAATATCGTCAATAATCTACTTCCTTATATCAGTGGGGGTAGCTCTACAAATTAGTGGTTCTAATTGGGATATTGTTTGGCACGGTATTGGTAATGTAGAGACCTTTTTTACTCCTCCCCATTCAGTGATTTATTCAGGTGTAGTATTAGTAATTGGCAGCGTAGTAGTAGGGATCATTCACACTACTAAAATATCACAACAAAAGAATATCCCTAGTAAGAGGAATATTTTTGGATTATTAACAGTATCCTTACCTTTACCAATTAAATTAGCTATTATAGGATGTACATTGCAGCTAACAGCAGGGCCATTTGATTTCTGGTGGCATAACCAATTTGGATTTGATGGATTGTTAAGCCCACCCCATTCTGTACTGGCCACCGGTATGCTAATGGCAGCTTTAGGTGCCTTAATTGGTATTTACTATCATTACAGAGGTCAGAATAATAATTCCACATCTTGTTCAATTTTTTCAGGGCTATCACTAATTCTTGCATTTGCAGTATTTTTGTTAGTTGGAGTAGGCATGGTTTTGATGTTTACACTCCCATTCTCTAAAGGACAGTATTTTGACTTCAATCCTAATCCAGTAGCTGCTGTAGTTGCTGCATCTACTTTCATTCCTTTTATTATTGGCTTATGTTTATTTGTTGCAGTAAAAATCTCTGCTTTTTCTACTAATAATAAAAGAATTCCCTTCATGCTAACTTCTATAATAGCGGTAATCATGATAATTCAATCAACAACTACAATTACATCTAATTCATATTTTGCATGGCTTTTTCCTCTTTACCTTTTGAATATACTTCCAGCTATAGTTGCAGACATTTTGATATACTCATATTTACAGAAAAAGAAAAGTGAAATAAGTATTACTTCATCGTTATCTTCTTCTTCTTACTCTGCTCAGTCTTTCTCCTTAAACTCTAAGGTAACCAATCCTAACAATAATACAACAACTATAAAGCTATGCTTGATTGCATCAATGATAGTTTCAATATTTTATGCAACACTATTCTTCCCGTGGACCATAGATGTCTATGGTGGATATTTTAAGCCACCTAATACATTAAGAACTGAAGAGTTTTTTGTGCAACTTCTGATTCCAGTAATTTTACCAATTGCAGTACCGGTATCTGTACTATCATCTATGACAGGAGGACTAATAGGACAAAAGCTGATGAATATAAGGAAGTCAATAGCATAATCCTAAGCTCTTGACTAAAAGAGTTTGCATCAAGGTAGATTATAGAAACTGTTACCTGAAAGACAGAATTAAAAAAAGCTGTACCAATTTTTCCGTCAGTTAATTTATATGATATTTGAAGTGAAAAAGTAGTTTGGTCTCCAGAAGTGGTATATGAGCCACTTCTTTGAAAGGTTTCCGTACCTCCTTCTAACCAAGTGCTTGGAATACTGAATTCTCCTACCCAATGATTGATGTTATTGTTATTGTTGTTCAAATTCTGATTGTATTATTTTTTATAGGACTGGATAGATTATTCTTTTAAGTAGGTTCGCATGTTTTCTAGAAAAGTCTTGTCTTGCATATGGAGTCGGGGCCTAGGTAAATTGTCATCCGGCACAAAATGCGGGCAGGTTGGTTATCAATTAACTAGATGCCCTATAGACTTGCATATTCTGATATATTCTATATAGTGCTGTGTCTATGTAATCATCAGTGATAAGTGATGGTATGTTAACCCGATATTGCTTTGGGAGTGAGGAATTTATCTTGTGAAAAAGCTGAATTTTCTTGTCAATATCTGGTTCGCTAGTGCATTGTTCAATTAATTTTGAAATAGTCTCTCCCGTATAGCCATTTATAAGAGCTTCCTGCGTTTGTAATGATATCATTTCGTTCATACTTATGTATGAACTTAAAGGTTATTAAAGGCTTTCGTAAAATTTATGATCCCTATTATTAAATAGGGTTATACGAATTTTGTGTATATTCTTACTTATCTGAGCGGAGGCGGCACCTTAGATGGAACCGGCTCAGGCGGCGGAATCGGGTCCGGCACGACGCGATGTGGCGGTGGCGGTGGCGGCCACAATGGCGACATCCATGGAGGCGACGCCTCAGGAGGTCCCAATTGTTAGATAGCAAACAAGACTGTTAACCCTCCAAAAATTCCCATTGGAATAGCAATGGGATCAACCTAACTTTTTCTATTGTCTAAAAAATCTCGTTAGTTAGTTTTACTATATTTTTTCAGCGATTAATTATGAATATGCACAATGAAATGAACTGGTTATTCCAGCAATGAACCCTAGGTATACGGGGTTCAGAAAGGCCGCTTGTAGTCTCACCTGTCATAACCGTGCAGTGCTAAGTACCATTTATCTTACTCTTTCATTGATACAGACTTCGCTTTCAAAGTTAAATCAAAAACCATTGTAGTATTGGTCGTCAACTGTTTAATAGTTTGAAATAAGCTGCGTTTTGAGAAATCATGAATAAGAAACAAGCAACAGCATCCTTGGCTATAGTTGGCATGGCACTATTAGCAACCATAACAATGGTCTCCCCAACACAAGCATTAGCTTCAACTAGCTTAGATGATGAGGTATTTGAGGGGTGTCTTGAAGAGTTAGGCGATTCAGGCTACCATATTGGCAGGTGGGTCCAGGTCCAAGCCTGTTTGGTAGTTTCATGACCCTAACAACACTGACAGGTTGGGCCTCCTGCTGAGAATAATTGCCGATGATGAACCCGATCCAGATGGGATCAAAAAGCAGTCTGGTCATCTATCTGTCATCTCAACACAAACATTAAAGCCTGCGCCAACTATAAGGATTTAGTAATCAGTGTGACCAGGTCCTGCATACACACATGGTTCACGGGATAGGTTTGGATAGGTTTGGTTTCTGTCAACAGGAAAACAACCAACCAAAGAAAGTTAGTTTCTTCTGCTCCTGCAGGGCCACCAACTTTTTATGAATGCATGTGATATTTCTCAAGGGCGGCTTGTCTATCATAATAATAGAAAAAAACTGTTGGCTGACCAGAGAAAACGGTATCACACAAACAAAAATGTCAGACTACATAAGTCCGAATATGGAAAGCAATACCGCAAGACACACATGAAACGGATTTTGGCCTACCAGAAAGTCTGGAAGGCTAGGAAAAGAGCAGCGAAATTAACTTCTTCTGCTGCTTCTGGGAAACCAAAAAGTAAAGGTAAAAGGCCGCTTTAACACTTAACGTGTAGTTGCTATCTTACTGTATTGTTCTGCAAGCTGCTGTTTATGGGCTTCAAACCACTTGAGCAAATCTGCAAGGTCAGCCTTAGCCTCTTTGTTGTCAGTTACGACTTCTTGGATTAGCATCTTTAGAAGCGGGATTAAAGTCCCATCCAACAAATCACAACGAAGCTTCAGGTTGTCTAGTTTGTTACTATACTCTGACAACTTACGGCTTGTGCCAACCTCAACTGCTACCCGAGGGTCTACTGCTGGCTTGTAAACTGTAGATGGGGGTGATGGTAACGGGGTACTACCTGTGGTTGCTCCTATTGTAGGCCTATCTTGTCTTGACATATTGATTAATCAAGCTTTATTATTAAAAAGCCCTTGATGCCAGAGAGATTTCAGTTTTAGGACACATACCACTAGCAGAGATACGAAGACATAACGAAGAAGTAGCACGGTACATGTCTACAGGTGGCCCTATCGAAGGCGAAGGCGGCTACCTGGAATCGTGCAACCCTGAGGTTTAGGGTTTTTCTTTCTTATTCCTATACTTGTATTCCATTAATTCTAGGTAATCAGAGAACCACACACGAACCTCCTTTTCTATTATTGCTAGCTCTTCCTGGCTGACAAGCCCTGCTTTGTGTTTGTACATGTGTGGAATCCCCAGCGCCCAAATGTGCTCGATGTATTCATCTGGAAAATATTGTATTCCTTCTAACAACTCCTCAATGCTGCCAGGACTTGTCTTGGCCTTACTGAGTTTCAACCACTGGTCTGATGGGATTATCTTTCGACCTTTCCAATAGTTTCTACCGTCATTATATGGTGAAGAACCATTATTATTATCGCCGCTGCCATTATTACCGTCTAGTCTGGCTAGTCTATCACTTAAGCCATTGACCAGTTTATCCACTTGATGATGATTGCTCAACCTTTTCCAACCTATCCTCCAATGCCTTAATATTCATAATAGAAGGCCCTTGACTGAACAAAGAGAAAATGGCTTCATCACATTCCTTGGCCAGCTTCAATGCTAATAGTCTTATTCTATTGTCAAGGCTGTTATTGTATGATTCCCAGGCCTTTCTTTTAACCTCACCAATTCCCTCAATACTTTGCTTGTAGTAGAAACACAAGTCAGTCTTTGCTAAGTCATAGACAAACTGCTGGCTTTGTCTTTTGAGTACTTTGATATCTCTGGAAATCGTACTTTGGTCAACCCCTAATGCCGAAGCAATTTGTTCTTCGGTTGTTGCTTGGGCTAACAAAGCTGAAACTTTCTTTCTACGTCCTTCAGTCTTCAGGCTACTGTAAGCCATTGTTGTAATAGTCATACATAGGTTGGCATTATTATTTGAAGTTTGAAGTTAGTTTGACATTTGAAGTATGCAGTTTTATGCATCTATGTCTATGTAATTGTTATGTTGGTCGATGTCGTAGTTTCCAAAGGTGAGATCTTGGCAGCCAAACCCGTCAGTGATATGGCAGCCCCAATTATTATGGTTGAACTGATAGATGGCGTTATCATTCCTTCCATCAAGTGGAATACCGCAACCTGCGACACTCTCAATCAAAGGCTTTCAAATAGGACATTTGGCCGTCTGTTGGGTAAAGCAATGGAAAGGGCCATCCAAGTTGTTATGGAAAATGGTGAGCTGTCTATAAGCGGGGAATATGGCAGCATAGAAATAGACGACTCAGACTTTGAGATTGACCTGGAACTGCAAAATTCTTTGTCTTCTTCGACTGCGAATTCTCCTAGGAGAATTTAGACTTCAATCCATAATTTTTATTATGCAGTTTTATTTTTGTAGACTGAACCAAAACCGACTCTTCCCCAGCTGACTCTTTTCTCGCTAAATTGACAATGACCTTTGCAACTTATAAGCCGCCACCCAGATTAGCTATGACATGGTATGACTTTAGGTTTTTCTTAGCTAGACGATTCTTCATGTTCGTCCGGTTTACCTGTCAACAAATAATATTCTTCTATCAGGTCTAGAACCTTCTTTGTATATTTCTGCATCTCAGAGTGCTGTGTTTCAATCATTTTAACATTGAAGTGGACCTTCGCATCACGTAGCTGTCTTCGATAATACTGCCAGATAATAGGTGCTTCTATTTCGCCTTCCCTCATAAGGTATACAAAATAATCTAGATCATCTTTTAGCGATTCTAGGGCATTTATTAACTCCATTCGACTATCTGCGCTATGAGGATCTTTCGTCGTCAAGGGCCATTGATGGATGAAACGATTCTGAGTTCTTATGCCGTCCCAAAGGTCCCTACTAATACGAATCTGCTCAGATTTCTTGTTCCTCGCATATCCAAAATAAAATGTAAGTCCTGACACAATCGCAGCAGCAGCTGCGAGTACAATAGCCACCCAGTCACTTGCTTCGAGCCCAAAGACCATGGCTAGAAGAATTTTCTGTAACGGAAAAAGTTAAACGTTTAGATGGTCAGGTCTAGACCTCGTCCTTTTCTTCTTCTTTTAGTTCGACCCACCTTCTATGGTAAATAGCCTGATGGATGTGAGTCATGGGGAAAATGGTTAGAGGGTTACTGACGAGGAGAACACCGCACACCGCACCAGGTTTGCGAACTATCTACCAAGCCCACCCTTCCTTATCCTGGCCCTTGCAGCGTCATACTTGGCTCTGGCCTGTGCTTTTTCTTGCTCTGAGGGTGAAGGGGATGAAGACATCTGGGTCTCGGTTTCGGGGGCGTGGTGTCTATTCTTGGTACTGGGAAGCCTTTAGCGTAGCCATTTTTTAATATGGCCATCATTAATCTATCCTCGTCTATTCTATCAGCCTCGTCATAGCATAATGTGCCCTGTCCCTCTTCGCCGCTTCCAAGAAACTGATAAACATTAGCCGCCGTCATGCCGGTAGATGTAAAGTTCCGATAGGCCAGATACTTCA
This sequence comes from Nitrososphaeraceae archaeon, assembly GCA_035759485.1. Taxonomy (GTDB): domain Archaea; phylum Thermoproteota; class Nitrososphaeria; order Nitrososphaerales; family Nitrososphaeraceae; genus TH5893. Next base: position 817 of record DASTUU010000149.1, on the reverse strand, counting down.
AAACCTTTAGGTTATTTGACTTGCCGCTATCATTACCACCTACAAAAAATAGGTAATGTGTCAGGCCCATTTTATCCTGGTAATATGTGAAGATTGTATCAGCTGCACATATTGAAAGGTGAAAGTCGTCAGCGTCGATATATTTGGACCAGATTGCCTTAACTCCGTCGTGTAAGCCATCAAGTCTTTGACCTCTAGCATTTTGAACACAGGATTCAAAGTGCTTTTCTGAGTTGAATCTATACGGCTCGTTGAGATAGGCCGATGGTTCAAATGGTTTGTATTCACTGGTCTCGTCTATCGGTATTGACTTTTTCAGTGTAATATCTTTAGAGTCTGATCTCGAGACAGCGAAGTAAGGAATACCTCCAACTATAACAGCTTCAGCTACTAAATCATCCTCTGAATGTTTTTGGACAAAGTGAACATGCTTTTCATTGGCTTTACCTTTGCCGTTACCAGTCATTGGTTTGGTGCTAACGTTTTCAAACCATTTGTTCTTCATCAAATAGTCAATACATCATCGATAGAAGAAATAACCATAATTCCGACATTTGATTTGCCCTCTATCCCTGCTGACTGCCTTATTGCATTTATTACCTCCCCCACCTTATTTTCATCTACTATAGTTACAACAGTATGCCTAATAGAATAAGGCATTTTAGTAGTCCTGCCCCCTTTACCATATGAAATCATATATTTTTCCCCTTTTCCTATACCTTTTGATTCGTAGAATGTTGCCTGTATATTCATGGATTCTAGGGTAGATAATACTGAGTCTGTTTTTTCTGAGGGTATAATCGCTTCAATTCTTTTC
>DASTUU010000148.1:0-1050 GCA_035759485.1 Nitrososphaeraceae archaeon | reverse complement strand
TAGCTAAAAAGGTTTGTGCCATGGAATGCAGAAGGGAGTTGGATAAAAATTCATTTAAATCCCAATTCGGGAGTCTGCTTACCATGTTACCTCTTATTTAATACAATTTAGAGCCATGACGGCTCCTATTACAAAACCTTTTCTTTATGACCAATGTTATTGTGAGATGGAGCAGTTCAAGAGGAAAAACTTTCTATTTAAGAAACGATTTGCGGTACTACTATGTTATTGTATAATTGAATAGATGAGGAGGGAGGTCTAAACGTGACTGGTGCTGATTCCGGCGATGGGTATGTTTAAGTATTCACTTGAAGGCTTCAATGCATAAAATGAGACGATATTGTGTTTGCAAGATGAGCCCAATTGTTATCGTTATTTCTCTACTGGTAATTATCGTAACACCAACAACTTTGCAACCTTCAGTAGCTACCGCCAATTATACTACCGCTGATACACCCGATAATCCATTTTTTCACATGAAAGTTGCGTCAAATCAATCAACAGGCACAGTAGGTGATAAAACTAATGTCACTCTTAGAGTTATTTTTGTCACAGTTCCAAATGAACAAGGGAGAGGAAATTGGGTTCAAATGCTCCAGCCTGCTGTTGATGAACTTAATAGACGCCACCCAGACATGAACATACAGATAGACTATTCTGAGCCTTATAATGAATATAGAAATAGCACTTTGGACAGATTATCAAATGGCGATCCTATTGATATTATATCTTTGGATCAGATTTGGCTTGGTGAATTTGCGGAGAAGGGTTTGATAAGAAATCTCACTGCTGACTTTGAGCAGTGGGGTAGAATAGATGATCTATACGAAGCAAATCTTGATGGCCAAGTCTATAATAATACATTATATGCTCTGTGGCTATGGACCGATGTTAGAGGCATATGGTATTGGAAGGACATGCTGCAAGAAGCAGGAGTTGATCCAGAATCATTGAAAACTTGGGATGGGTACATCTCTGCTGCAGTAAAATTGAAAGAACACTTTGGAGATAGAATAAATCAAGGAGTACATCTTATAGGTGCGCCGCATG
>DASTUU010000147.1:0-2816 GCA_035759485.1 Nitrososphaeraceae archaeon | reverse complement strand
TGTGGCTTCATGGCAAAATATCAGTCGCAGTACTTGTATTAATTTCACTTGGGTTTGTTTTGGGCCCACAGGCTTTTGCTCAGGGAAACATAACAGGTGAGTCATATATACGCGGGGATAGGTATATGAACATAATAAAATCCACAGGAGGAACAATAGAGACCTGTATAGATAACAACAGCAACCTCGTGTGCGATGTAACAGAACCTAATGCTCCCCCCTCATGCAGGTATGATGGTGTCCATTGTGATATGACACCAGGACAGAATGTTACGCAAGGGGCCGAGTTCCACCAGAAGTCAATGAAGATATAAAAATCTCCGACAGGGGATATTTGTCTTGCGAAAAGAATGTCTACCTCTATGTTTTAGAAAGTTATTATAGTCATCTCACGTATATAGTATCTCCAGTTACCCTTATCTCCAGTTACCCTTTCCACAACTAACTAACTAGCTTTCGTCAGATGTAGTAACTTTACGGTCCTATCATACTCTATATTTCTATTCCTAATTTTACAGTAATCGCAGGTACAATCACAGGGTACGTTCTTAGTATCCTGTGTATCTGTACAGAATCATACTCAAAGGTTAAGATCAAACGTGACATGGCTTACAGTAAGATATAGGTGAGTCACAATTCTTATTTATTAGCATGCGGTATTTACCTTTGATGTCCTATCTAAGAAAACAAAAAATGATACTGACAGTTAGTACTAGTTTAGTAGTATCTATTTTGTCAGGATTTCCAGCAAGCGTATCAGTGACTACGCTAGCATAAGAAGAGCAGGGCAGCAATGTAGCTCCAGCACCTCCTTCGATGGGTGCAAATATACCTCTCACATATTTTGGACCTGCCCCATCGGAAGTCAATCCATCATTTATAGGTCCACATCAATTACTGAGATCAGGTTCCGTTGACGTTAATGCAAGCACTGTAACTCTTCCGTTGTACAAAGGCCAGTTAGTTACAGGAGAAACAGTATGGTATGTAATTACAGATACAACAGATAAAGGAAATGCCGAGGCTCTGGGACTTAATTGATCACCGAAACTTACTTACTCAGTACTAGGGGCTCGAGTTGCTAATATTGGTCCTAATAACACATTGATATTTGAAAACGGAACAGTAAATTTTGGTCCTGAACGTCAAGTTATGCCAGGTAATGACAGTGCCTTCCCACCAAGTCAAGCAAGCCCAAGATCAATAGGTGATAATGACTATACTCCGCTAGTACTAGTAAAGAATGCAGGAGGTCATATTTATAATGCTCCCATAGTCGCATATAATGTTGAAGATTCAGAACTTGCAGCTTTCTGTGATGGAAGCCCCGATTATTCAGTTGTACATGACAAGGTTGTAAGTATATGTCCACAACAAGGTACAGTTACTTTGTCTTTAACAGCAGGCTTTAGCTTTGCTCGTCCAGTACTGTATATAAGCCTAGATTCTAGTGCACCACTTGCAGCCGCTCTTGAAGGTGCTACCGTCGCACCAAAGTTAGGTGCTATATTGCTATCTACATAATTTTGATACTTACCCACAAGTTTTAACAGTTTAACAGTCTTTTCGTATTCTTCTCGCTTCTGTCTATTTTGTTTTGCTTGTTGTTCTATTCCGTTTAACGTTTCTTTTAGACTTGGTTGGTATCTTGTCTTCTGTAGTTGTAGGTCCATAAACGCCTTACGAACACAATAATCCTTTTTGTTATTTTTCATGTTAAGTTAGGTTTGTTTGTTAGTTCTCCCTATAATCCTTAATCTTTATTCCCTTTTGTGACAATGAAAGGAACCCACCTTTTAACTCAGTTATCTTAGGTCTTAAGTTTCCGTAATAATCTTCATAACCTACCGAAGTTACAGCGGGTTCTATTTGTTGGTCTTTTTCATCGGGGTTAGAGAAAGGTAAATCTCTCTTTACCTGTTCTATGTTTGGTATAAAGTTCTCTTACATCGCGAACACATTCACATATCTTTATCATTTGGTAAAGGGTTTATTGGGATATTACATTTATCACACATGAAGGTTATATTTGGATATCATCAGAAATTGTAATATTTGGTTCTGCCTTCCAATGTTTAGAAGTCCACTTACCTGCTCGCGGTGTTCTTACTTTAGAGTTAGTATTATTGTTTCTCGTTACCATCTCATCTCATTTATTTCCTCTTAATCCAAGATACGCACATTCTGTAACTATCGAATATATCTGAAAAACTAGTTACAGTTTTATCTAGTGAATACTCTGTCGCGTATGCGGTCCTAACTTGGGTTCCCTAAGTCCTTAACCTTGTTAAACATTGGCATCATTTCCAAAGAGTGCAGATACGCTAAATAACTACAAAATCGAATATTTAACAAAGAATGGTAAAAAAGCGGATACCAATGTCTCTGAAAGTAGACCCAGAATTATGGGAAGAAGTTAAGATTATGGCTTTACGGACTAAAAAAAATATTACAGAATATTTTGAAGATGCGTTAAGAGAAAAGTTAGTAAAGGATTACGAGATTGTGGCTGCTGAAAAGAAGAGGAAGGAACAGGAGCAGCCAGGAGATTTCCTCGCTGCGGGTATGGACGAAATAAAAGAACCGGAACTTGAATTATTAGAACAATTAAGACAACGACAACGACAACATGCTGTTAAAAAAGAACACAAGAAGATAAGAGGATGGCCAGGAGAGTCAGCAGAAGAAGAGGAATAGGTCGAGGATTTTAGGATATATCATTGATTAGATATGTCAGAAGAGAAACAAGAAGTTAAGAAGAAAGTCAAACGAGACGAATTCGGTAACGTAGAGGAAGAAAAGACAGAAGTAAAAAG
>DASTUU010000146.1:0-3015 GCA_035759485.1 Nitrososphaeraceae archaeon | reverse complement strand
AGTTCCTGCTGTGTCCTTTTCCTTTTCTCGCTGCGAGACTGGTCTTACTTGTATTACTTCTCTGATAGTTTGGTTCATCGCTGCTTCTGCTATGTCGCTAGCATGTTCTGCAGTCCTTCTAATATCTTCCAAGATAATTTTAATATCTACATTCGTAGATTCACCATCTATAGTATTTTCTCTGTCAAGAAAAGAGATTACCTCGGCCTCTAGACTACGCATGCCTCCAGCTTTGTCTACTACACTGTCAGCTAAAACATAGTCCCTTCTTAGAAAGGCTTCGACAGAATCACTAAGGACAGATAAAGAAAGTTGACTCATCTTTTGAATTTTGTCGAATACCTCTTTCGTAATCTTCTGATTTAGTCTTAGGAGCTTACTAGATATTCCTACTGCATGATCAGCAACTCTTTCAATACTTTTGACAGCAACACGATAGCTCAAGCAGTCTACGAGATCTCCCGCCTTCAGATTCATCTCGTTGATCCACTTCTTAGGCAAAGATAGAATATAAGTCGACCGACCGGTAAACTGAATTCTACGAACTTCATTGTTGCCATGGCTGGGCATATTTAATAACTTTCTTTTATGGCGTATGTAGTTATACATGTTATTATCAATATGCATATAGCCAAAAAATGGCGCAATATACATTACATAGATTTAGGACTGACCACTTCAGACCTTCCACGCACATCAGTGGAGCTTTAAAAGTACCGAATGGCCTAATGAAGACGGTTGACGTGGTAAACGGTATCACAATTCGGAGTGTTAAGAGATTCATCCGTAGACAGACAATGAATCAGAGGTCAACGATGCATTTCATTAAAACAATTAAAACAATATAGATTAAGTAATGAAAGTAGGATCTCTATTATTCATGAACAGGCTTGCCACTGGAGTCATACCTAACTTTTCTTCCGCTATCATCCTCGCGACTAGGAATAGTAGCTTTTGCCTCCTTTGGTCTTCGGTTTCGTACCACAAACAATAATACACCTAATCCCACCATGAAACCAGCTGTGGTTGCAAACGTTGACATTAGATCTGCCATAAGCAGTCTAGTTATTTGGTTTTTATTAAGGCTTTCTGTGCTAAACATTTAGATATAGACCCGCTCTAATGTAGTCAAATATTAGTCCGTGATGCAGGAATGTTCCCTTTTATGGGCCCTTTAGGTACCGTGATTTAGGTGCAGACTGCATCAGATGCACAAGACACCCTACATCAGGCGCGTTTCCGTCAAATATTTAACCTTTAGGCTTCCGTGTGTTAAGATCGTCAAATATTAATTTATGTGTGCAGTGTGAAATGTAGAAGAATTTACCGATAGTTTTGAAAAAGGTAAACTGGATCAAAAGAATCCTTGCCAATATTACTGGATATTACAATTCCACAAATACGGATAATTATTTGTTCTAACAGAAGCTGAACGCATGCGGCAGTAGGAGCTCGAGTATGAGACGCGAACCTAGCATCACCAGTGTTTGATATGGTGAACGATCTTGAACAGATTCATTACAAAATAGGAACTAGACGTTACATCGAAAATGCAGACTGGAGATAATGGAAAACAAGATACGAAGAAAAGAGACACGTAGACATAGAAAACTTAGTGGGTAATTTGTTTATAGCAGAATATCAAGTATACGAACGTAGAGCTCGACTAAGTGACATAATCAGCGGTTACGGACCTAAAATCTTGAAACAGAATAATACATCCATGCATATATTCAAACACAATAACAAATTGTATAAACTATCACTTTGAATAGACGAGACTGATGTCGTACTCCCCGTCAAGATAGGATTGCTGACAGATCTATTATTTCTTGCACAGGTACTCACTAGATGCAACGTGTATAACGGTGCGTAACAGAGGTCCACTAATCCAAATCTAATTAACTAGCAAACTGCGGAGGTAAATCAGCAATGGTCTATACCCTTTCTCAAATTACTTATCCAGAAGGAGGCACCCCAGGCGTAATGTCATCTACTCCTATATCTCCTTCTTCTTTACCTATGCTAGGTGCTACGTCTTCAATTGAAGCAGTCCCTTCTTGTCCTGTTGGTTCCCCTGTTATTGAAGTGCCTGTCGCTACCCCTGTGACGTTTACGCTGTGCCATTCTGAGATGGGAGTAGGATTATTAGCATCAAAGCATGATATCTTGGCGGTTAGTTCGTTTGGTCCTTCTCTAATCAACTGATAGTCTTTCGTATACGTAAAAGTCCATCGGGAATAATCATCTCCGCCTGCATTAGGCCCAACGGCGCTAGCATTTCGCATAGGGGTTACATCGTTTACATCTGCATAAACCTGACAATTGCTGTCTTGGTCGTCTGAAGAAACGCCTTCTATTGTCAGTTCGCCAATGGGAACGTCCTGACCATCTTCAGGTGAAGCAATTGAGATTGTAGGCGGTGGAACGTTGGAGGCATTAGTTGCAGATGGAGGGCTATCGGTAATAGGCAGTTGCTGGTCGCCGGCTCCACTTTCTTCTGTGGGATCGGAGGGAACTTGGGCATCTACCGAGCTAGTAATGAAAGATATAGCTGATAGTAACATTAGCGCGGCTATGCCTGATGCCATTGATAAATAAAATAGTTTCTGAGAATAAAATACGGACTTCACCAATCTTAAGTTAGATAACATTTGAAAAATATTATTCTGGGGAGGATATTAATTGCATTTGTCAACACTCTTAGAGTGTATGTTAAAAATTATGGCCTACCGTGCATGATCCCTTGTCTCCAGATAACCACGATAGAGGCACTAGGAGCAAGAAGATCCCAAATAATGATAATAACAATAATAGAACTCGGATCTCCCAGCGTAGTATTCTGCAGACTGACTTCAGATATAGGATACACATTCCTAGAATCAGTTGCTCGCAACCATGGGCCTTTCTGTACTGCATGTACGGCCTCAAAAGTTTATGTACAATATTCTGGTAAAGCACAATGAACTGCCTTAATTAGTAAGTACTGCACTTTCCAAAGGGCAATGAACTGCT
>DASTUU010000145.1:0-1360 GCA_035759485.1 Nitrososphaeraceae archaeon | reverse complement strand
GGCATAATAATTTTTCTTCCTATCTACGTTATATATAACGCGTCATGTGCCTACAATGGGATTAATAATAAAATTGCAAATAGTTCAGATATCAGATATACACATTGGCGGCTTTTTTGTACAGGATGTCTTTGACGCCTTAGTTGATGAGGTTAATAAACTCAAGCCAGACGCAATAATCGTAACGGGGGACTTGACAGACGACGGCCTGTTAGTTCAATTTGAAAAGGCAAAAAAAGAACTTAATCGCTTTGTTTGTCCAAATATTATTGTGATCTCTGGCAACCATGATTATCGTCACACTGGATACTTGTTGTTTAAAAAGTTCTTCCCCATCAAACAGATCTATGAATTTGACGACGCTGTTATAGTCACATTAGGTACCGCAAGACCAGACAGAGATGAGGGCGAGGTAGGCTATCGTCAGAACCTCTGGATGGAAAAGACATTGAGCAAATATCCAGAGACCAAAACCAAGATAGTGGCTATGCACCACCATTTGATAGGTATACCTGACACAGGTACTGACAAAATTATAATTCTTGACGCAGGCGACACGCTTCGCACATGCTTACAATCAGGAGTTGACATTGTGCTATGCGGCCACAAGCATAGACCCTGGATGTGGAACCTAGGGCGGCTGGTAATAGCATATGCTGGTACTGCATCTTCAATCAGATTTCGGGGATTCTTTGAGAACTGCTATAACATAGTCGAAGTTGAAAGGGAGAAAAAGCCTAGAGTTGACATCAAAATTGTGGGTAAAAAGAGCTTCCCACTGTCAGAGCTTGTTGAGCGATATAAGCCCTTTTCTTGATGAGAGTATATTTTTGTGTGTGTATGTGTGTGTATGTTTTATATCATGCACAATATACGCCCTATCTAAAAAAGTGTACGCGTATGTACAGACAATACATTATGCTGCGAGAGGGAGATTATGTTGGAATTTGAGTGAAATGACGAAGCGTATTAATGCATGATTACAGGTGTAGCCACCAACAACGAAGATACTATCGATAAGGAGGCTGAGGGCAGCCAAAGTTGATTGCACGAATAATGAAGAGATTTGAGTCTTGTCCGCGAGATAGATGTTGAAACTCCAGCGTTGCAGTCCTTAATCCTAAACCTTTCTCACTAAAATATCTCGAGCGCCTGCTAAAGCTATCATGATAATTTATACACACATCTTTTTTCCTTAAAATGTCCTATAATAAGGTTAGTGATATCCGATAAATTTTAGCGCATACTAGCACAATTTACTAAAGGAAGTGTTAATCCCGCCCTATCTCATATGTCTAAGCACAGACCTGCATTTCATGGAGGCTCTGATAATTTTTGATATTATCTATTTTGCCCAATT
>DASTUU010000144.1:0-6151 GCA_035759485.1 Nitrososphaeraceae archaeon | reverse complement strand
TGATTCCAATAAAAATATTGAAAATATCATATTCAAAAAAGAATTTGATGATTGGGCTGACACCAATAATAATCTGAAGATTATCTATACTATTAGCGATGATCAAGATCGCCATGAAAAATCATCATCATCTTCTACTGCAAGTGATTGGAAAGGAGAACATGGAAGAATTGACAAAGCAATGATTTTGAGGTATCTAGATACTAATAGGCTAAATAATTCAATATATTATATCTGTGGTCCTCCTAGCATGCTAAAGGCCATGCAGTCCTTGCTCCAAAATGATTTAGAAATCCCAAGTGAGAGAATCAAGGTTGAAGAATTTACAGGTTATTGATGGCGCTTAACGTTTGAAGACTAATTTGGAAGGCTTATTGTCTTGAGTCTGGCGACGCATTGGGATGTGCAATCTTTAGGCCATTCAAGTCCATTGATGATTTTTTTTGACGGATAACGTTGGGTTATTCTTGTTTATTATGCAAAAACAAGTCGCTATTCTTAGTATATGCATAACGCGATTTCCTCCAGTTTTTCCCGGCTACAATATGTTTCTTGCGCTTAAAGTTTCTCCTGGTTATAAAAAGAATTGTTATTTGGAGAAAATCATCGCTCTCATGTGAGAGATCATAATTAGCAGAAATTCTGAGAAGTAAGAGCAACAGCGATTGCACAAAAACCTAACTTGAAAGAAGCTCACAATAACGGATCGGTCATGGCTACTAATTTAATTTAGTTGAATATCTAATATAATTAGTTCATCCATACCCATTATATTCGAAGTACGTACTATTATTACTGAAGTTTAGAGAGATATATGGAAAGCCAAAAACACCGGCCTCTGGGCGTTACAATAATCGCAATACTAACGGCAATTGGAGGAATAATATTTCTGTTTAGTGGAATAGTTTCTCTTATAATTGGAATTGGTATTGTTTTGATAGCATTAGGCATTGCATATCTAATCATGGCATATGGTTTGTGGAATGGGAAGAGATGGGCCTGGACTATTACCTTGATACTAGCTGTGATAGGCATTATAGTGGGTATTGGTTCGCTTGTCACCGGGAACGGTGGAGCCGTAATTGGCATAATTATTGAGGCAGTGATCATTTACTACCTATATAGACCAAATGTCAAAGCGTTCTTTGGTAAATGACACTGGTAGATGACAACTTAGCTCTTGGAACGCACTATAGTTCGATTGGACTTTATAATACAGAGGTAGGACCAGATTTCTCATGTGACATGTAACATTCACAATTGTTGAAGGAAGGCAGCACACTCTCTCAACTCATTTCGCCGAAAGGGTTCTGCCAGTCACAAATCCATCGCATTATACCTCTTCTCCCGCATGCTACGCTTTGGTTCTGTTATCATAGGGCAGACAATAAAAAATTATTTAGGATTAACTGAGAGTAGAAAAAGAAGTGTAATTAAATAAATCATTTCGTAATGCCTAGGAGAGATATCGATTGATTCTCAAAAAGCCCATAAGTTAGATATTGGTGATCTCGAAATTACCCATTACCTCTACAGTTTCTTTAATCGTGTTCACTTCTCCTTCAACCTTCCATCTAGCGCCATTTAGATTTGACAACCGCGGTGCAGATGTCCACATTGTTCCCTCAGCGATGGTTCTTGCAATTCCTCTTTGATTCGGAATCTCTTGGGTGCCTGTTCCAGTTCCCATAACAGTTTCGCCCTTATTTGTCACGTGCAGATATCTTATAGTCAGGCTTGCCGACCCGTCTGCTAACATTGTTCCTTCTACCGTGTCCCAGTGGACTCCTGAGTACCTTTTTCCGCTAACCTGTCCCTTATCATTGCTCTCCAGCCGAACAGTCTCGTTTGCGATATCCACGATCCTTGTGGTCGTTGCTTTGGCTTTTATAATGATATCATACTTACCTGAGGAGGACTTTTTCCTAGATATGGCTTTAGCCATGTCTTCATCTTGACTGTCGTGATTCTAATTGTTTTTGGTAAATTACAACAGAAGGCTAGCTGCAGGGTCGATTAATATCAATAATAGAGTATTTTTGCTCGATAGCCCTCCTCCCGAGCTCGGAACAAAACAGTGCAAGGAGACATAATTTTAAATAAAAATGACCTTACTTCCCCTCGACAAATGAGGATGAGAATGGCTCAACATCATGAATGACATAGCAAAAGATGCTATTCTGTCATAAAGTAATATTCCGTCAACTTTAGGTAGATTTCTATCGAAAAGCCCGTTTAAGAATAGCTTGACATAATTCTTTAACCAATCAAAAGAAAAGTCTTGGCCTTTCAGCCACTACGATTCATTGTGGGTTACTTGGTATCCCGCCAATTCTCTTCAATTATACTGAAGGTAATACCTTCAGTATCCTGACATGTAGCAAACAATCCCACACCTGGAATTGCTGCCTTTGCCACGAGGATCGTGTCACCTCTGTCTTGAATACTCGCAGAAAATTTCTCAACCGAGAAAACACGTATTGTATTCATGTTAGGCATGCTTTGCTGCCCCTACTTCGACAGGCCGCTATTTATTCCCGGCTCATTCTTATCTCCAGTAGTTATCATCCAGTATTCCATCGGACTGCCCCACTTTTCGAATTTCCATCCAAAGATATCTTTATAGAATTTCCTTGCTCTTCCTAGATCTTCATTCCTCAAGTCAAAATGAATTGGTCTAGGCATAAAGCGCTTACGTACTTTTACTGTTTATGAGCTCTACAATGATGATCTTCAAAAACAAGATTCATTGAAAGGAAACGGAAGAATGCATGATAAGCCGCTAAAATGAGGGAAAGCCAAAATCCTTAATTCAACATAAGCAATTCTGGTTTTAAATGTTCGATTTTAGCTCCCAAACTAAGAAAAGCAATCAATAATGTTTGTGTTTGGTAGATAGAATCTCATTCTCTTGATATAAGTACTAAATTCCGCTGTTTTGACAGCACTGGCAATCCATAAACTATTCAATGGCTCAAAGATGTGCAAGTGCAATCTCATACATTCCTATTGATATTTAACAAATTCATTTTATCAGTGGCATAATTTTGAATTATGTTAATTTCATGATAACTTAATTCTAACCATGAGTCTTCAAAAATCAAGCATGTTTATTTTCGGCTTAATAAGTGTCAGATTTTTCATGGAGAAGAAACAACAAATAGCCTGTGTGACTTTACTTAAGAGAATCGATAAGCATAAGAAAGAGACCACCTTCCATTATTGCAACGCCTTACATTGACTGTACATTTGTTATTCATTTTTTGAAAAATAAACGTTATATGGAAAAGGAGCAGGTATATAAGCATTCAAATATGAAAGGTTTTTCTTTAATCAAGGTATCTTTCGCTTTAGCTCTCTTGCTATTGGCTTTTATTTCATACACATCTACGACGATTTCGAATGTACTAGCTGATACTCCATCTTTTTCCCGTCAAGAAGTGGGTGATGATGAGCATGATGGCATTAATATCAATGGTGTTGAGGGAACTCAGACAAGGGACGACTATGGGGATCCGCTTGACAATTCAACTGACATTCAGAAGATTACTTACCTCAGCGATGGGAAAAATCTAAACGCTAGCCTTTGGCTAAGTGGCAATTTTGCTAAGGATCCCGGTTCGAAAGGCGCTGCCGCTGCGGTATATGGAATGTTGTTGGATGTAGATTCTAATCCAAATACTGGCTTCCAAGGTGTAGATTATCAATTGGAGGTCCAGTGGATGAATTCTTCAAAGACTTGGAACATGTTCTTAGGAGAGTATCCGTCGATCGATAATGCCTCCGAAAAAAGTCCTGCAGATTATTTGAAAATTCTCAATTCCAAGAAGAACTATACTGGTTTTTTTGTAGATAACAAACCATATGTTACCATGTCGCTACCGCTAAATGACGTCGCTTTTCCTAGTAAGTTTAAGGCGATGTATTATGCAATAGTCATCTATGATAACTCGAATATGATAGTAGATCTTGGTAGTTGGATAGATATACCTCCACTTAATCTTGCAATATCAACATTGCCAAATCCGGTTATCATTAGGCAAGGAGAACAAAAGAATGTGGCAATACAGCTGAAATCTGATGACGGATTCATATCTGATGTCGCTAGTTTCTTGCCAATTGAAAATTATTCAAAAATTGATTTACAACCCAAGGACATGGATGAAGTTGCTGATGGTGAGCCACCTCAGACAAGTACGGATCCGACAACGTTTATCATGAGGGTTTCTAGCGATGCAGAAATTGGAGAGTATACAATACCCATGCTCGTAAATATATCTACAGCCGCTCTTTTTCCATCTGAGTTTCTTAGGCTTTCCAATTTTACTTTTTCGGTACCTACCAAAGGAAATGTCCTTCGAGTCGCGAATTTTACTTTATCGGTTATAGAACCTATTACGATTCAAGACCAAATAAAAGAATTCTGGGCTGCGTATGGTGGTATCATAACTTTGATAGGAGCAGGATTTGGTGGAGGTTTGGCAAGTTACGTGTTGGATCGGGCAAAGAATCGTAAGAGCAATAGAAACAATAAAGAAAGAACTGAATAAAGATTAATTAACAATGAATATTTTTCAGCTACAAGATACGGAGCTGTGCTATGGTGTTAGCCATCCAAACCCATATAACAATAACAGTAACCTGATCTCTGATCCAGGGGATATCATAGTCATGGGTGTGAAAAAATTGGAATGATTAGGTTATTATTACTTTTCATAACTGTAGTTGGTTTTTTAGCGCTCTCCTCTATTCTTGCCGAGAGCAGTGCCACAAGCAATACTACTTTTCCTGAACTAAGTTTCAGTGCTAACGCTAGCCAGCTTGAAAATTCAACTCTGACAGACACTTCCAATGGGTGCTGTACTCCAATACTTTTGGCTCCGATAGCTACTTCTGGCAATAATGTCTATCTAGTATGGACAGGTAATGATACAGGTCATCTTGAAATAATGTTTAGAGCAAGTAGTGATAACGCGCAGACGTTTAGAGACAAGATAAACCTGAGCAATACTCCAAATGTGGATTCAATTGATATGCAGATAGCTACATCAGGTAGTTATGTATACATATCATGGTGGGAAGATTATGGAAACGGAACAAGGACACCCTTTTTCAGAGCAAGCAATGATAATGGCCAAACATTTGGGCCCGTTTTGTCACCATCTGAAAATGGACCATTAGCCTCGGAGACTCCAATAGCCGCAGAGAGCATAATCAACAGCGGCTACTGATCCGTGTCGATATATTTTGTTGATCACTTGCCAAGATGCCAAGATGCAAGAATGCAAAGCCTACACCATGTCAGAATATAGCGTAGCTATCATGAATGGTTATAATTATCTTGGAAAAAATCTGATCTTATTGCTTACAGTTTAATTCTCGCATTCCTTAATTCATTTGAAATATGGAATTTATTATACCAGAATAATGCGCCTGCCATAATGATAAAATCCGTAATATAGAATAGATCCCACATCCAGAGATTTTGTGAATTTCCATTTACAAAGTCATTCAGATATCCATCATCCGCTATTGCGTTGATTAACAAAGACAGAGAAGAAAGCATCCAAGGGATAGAATGCTCGTAGTCTTTGCGTAGGGTTACTAATATTGCAGCAGATGGGATAATTAGCAATAAATCCAAAATGGGATATGCAATGGTTACAACAAAGGCCGCAAAATCTACGTCGATAAGGAACTCTGATGAGGATATACTAAAAACATTATAAGTAACAAAAAATAATGTAATAATTGAGACTAAAACCAGAATTCCAGGCTTAATTTTACTAAGTATTGAACGGAGGACTGTAAACAAATGTAATGCGAAGAAAATGTATCCTGCAAACCAGAAACCATCTGAAACGGATACTAGTTTTTGTTCCTCGATACCAAATGCATAATAGTAGTACAATAACGTAAGATCGGCAAGGAACCAAGAAATAAGACCTAACATGAGAAATAAATATGATTTGCCATGGAGTCCCTGAATACCGTGTCGAAGTACTGCAATTATGGCTAAACTTGAAGCAATAGCTCCAGTAATGTTTAGTATCCATAGAGATGTTGAATGCTTCTTATGTGCATCGGACAAAAGTATTATACAGTTTGCGATTATTGCAGAGACAATAATCCCTAAGATAAGAATCTTTAA
>DASTUU010000143.1:0-1747 GCA_035759485.1 Nitrososphaeraceae archaeon | reverse complement strand
AGGAAGATATTGGACTTACTGCATATCTTTTTTCTTTCCATCCTTACTATTTTTTCTTTATACTATGACGCCCTCTTATACATACATAGGGCTTGGACGATAAACAATAATCAATGACAAGTATATTCACTTGTATTTATTTGAAAATGAACACATTTAGCTTGCATTGAATATCTAAACCTGGTTATACGATAACTACTAACTCGAACACTAACAATAGGATTATAGAGCGGGGTTAGTATACTAACTAACTTAACCTAACTTACTCCCCCTCTCTCTCCCAACCGATTACCATTACTTATATCCTTAGCAATATTAGAGCTAGCTCCCCACGATTGGACGTGATAGGTGAGAAAATATCCAAAGCCGAAGACGGAGGAAGACTCAACGTCTCTTATTTTATTCCCCTAACCTGTTCGTTGAGTCTAATCCCCTCCTGCGGTTTTATCTATCTACCTATCTATATTCCAAATAATAGTAGGTCAATCACATTATCTAGTTGGCAGATTTTACTATAACTCTATACTGAAAAATGATATGGTTAAAGCTACCTCTTAAGTTGATATAAGGGTGAATACCAAGTATAAACAAGCAAAAGTAGCTCATCGAAGGGTGGCGGCAATGGCTGCTGGAGCTATACAGAAAGGAAGTATATCGTTTGGACCAGTCAATGTCATTCTGATTTGGGTTTTTATAGAAGTACAAAAAATGCGAGCATTAGTAGTACCAAGATACCTATATGAAAGAGGAATAGGAGGTGGTCGGGGTTGATAAATATATTTTCAGCTGCAGAATCAAAGGAATCAGGTACTAGAACACCACATGAATACATAAGAGATACCCTAACTTTTAGTTATCATGAGTGTGTATCACGTAGAAATAGAACTAACCTTACCTGCATAAAATGTGGTTATTGTTATAGCTGCCACTGGAAGAAAGAGAAAGAAGAAAAAAGACTCCTTGATAGAACCTTAAATGAGATTTTTTCATTGTCACCATCTTCTACTAGGAAAAATGCACTAATAGTCAAGGAGGCGAAAGAATCACCACTATCACCGCAACAACATCAGTAGCAACTAATAGTCGATGTACATGGTAGAACATCTGAACCAATCTGTACCTACTATAGATGTAATCACAAGTTTTCAGTTCATGGTCAGGGCAGCAATGCTTGCAAATGTAAACATCCTACAAACAAAGCTCATGGAGTACCATTAAGAGTTTTATTATTTCTCTATACAGCACCTTTTTTGTTTCTACACAGCTCTTACCAGATATCTGGTTCGTAGTCATGCTACAAGACTTATTTACACAATCATCAGTCAGGACAATGGCTTACACAATCAATAATAATCGTTCGCTCATAACGGTAGACCACAAAGTAGCAGTCATAACGGTTCATGACGTAAATCCTCCGCACTCAGAAAAATATTCAAAACCTTAGATGAACTCAACAATCTAAAAATCAAGTACAATCTATAACAAGAAACATAATCTTAAAAATGATGTTAATTTCTGTAATCGTATTACAGAAATTCAGCTAGTCAGACAGGATCGAATATTCTCGTATCATCTAGATCATTTTTCTATTAAAATAAGGGAACCCATTTTCTTTGATAGATCTCAGTGTTGATTTGATAACATTGCAAATACGGAACAAGTCCGATAATTATGGTGAGGATAAATGATGAAACAGCTTGTACTGCCAATGTTGGCTGTATTAGGTTCGGTGCTAGGAATTGAAAGA
>DASTUU010000142.1:0-11410 GCA_035759485.1 Nitrososphaeraceae archaeon | reverse complement strand
TGTCCAGCCTCAGGAAGCATTTTACCATACGAAGATGGGAGAGTTCTTACTTCCCTATGACGTAGTCCGCAATTCTAGGTCACCCGATGATGTCCTACTATCGTTCCTACAAACCACATACGAAGCTGCGGCCATATGTGCCAAATGGGACCGACATGCATTGGAACGTCAGTAAGTACACATCAAATTTCTCAGTTTTGAACTAGCTTAGGATGAGAAAAACGGCAACGGATCTAGTTATGGTTTAGTTATGCCCACCACATTACATTATCGGCAAATCCATTTCATGATCTGAAAGACTAGAGTATGTTGGGTCTGATCAATGTGCGATTAAACCTTATCACAAACCAATTTGTTGACATCTACGCCAGCATCTTTAAATCTTTAGACCAAATTATAAGAAGATGACACGTAAACATGACTAGGGGAAAAGCACAAAATATAAAACTTTCATTACCTGTGAGCGAA
This sequence comes from Nitrososphaeraceae archaeon, assembly GCA_035759485.1. Lineage (GTDB taxonomy): Archaea > Thermoproteota > Nitrososphaeria > Nitrososphaerales > Nitrososphaeraceae > TH5893. The sequence goes on along the minus strand of DASTUU010000142.1, from coordinate 10,942 downwards.
TCTAGGGATCATATTCTAGGACCCGTAACTGCACCTGTAACTTTGGTAGAATATGGAGATTATGAATGTCCTTACTGTGCCCAAGCCTATCTTATCACAAAGGAAATTCAAGAACGTTTAGGAGATAAATTGCGTTTTGTATTCCGTAACTTCCCCGTTACCAAAATTCGCCCCCATGCATATGAAACTGCATTAGCAGCAGAAGCTGCCGCTGCTCAAGGTAAATTCTGGGAGATGTATGATTATTTATTCAAGCATGGTCAGGCGGTTACTAATGATAGTTTAAGGCGGTCTGCTGCTAGTTTGGGGCTAAATCTTACCAGATTTGATAGTGAGCTTCACGACCGAATATATAGCAACCACATAGACGAGGACATACAAAGTGGCAAGAATAGTGGAGTAAAAAGTACTCCAACTTTCTTTATCAACGATGAACTTTATAACGATGCTTGGGATCTGGATAGCCTTCTTGGCGCACTCGACGAGGAAAGTGTATTCAGTTGGAGGCTGACTGATAGTTCAGTATAAATGTAGATATCATATATTCAATAGAGTCAGCCCATTTCACGAAATGTACCGATATATACATAGGATAACAAACCGTTTAATTGCTGTAATGATTCTTCAGTTGAATAGGCGAAAGATGTTAAATATTCTTTAATTGTCCAACTGGAACTTTCTGACCTGTGGCTGGTGATGTAATCTTTACACTTACCGCATTGCTTGGACGTTGCATCTCTTTTTCTTCGTCATACCACTTTTTGAAAGGGGTTACTTCTTGCGAGGAGGGTGGCAATGACACTGTCTGAGCATATGCAGAATTAGTAGTAGTAGTACGAAAGTAAACAGCACTTGATATTGCCAGAATAACTAAAAACATTAGAAGCGCAAAACTACTCTCTTTTCTCATTGATAGGAAATAATTTTTCAATCATATATGACATAAGGATAGTATTTGATGAAAGATCAGTACAAGAGTATATTCTCAATCACTGGTCATATTTTCCTAATCTATTTTGAGTCAAAAATCCATCATCTATTTTTTCATTATGCTTGTTTATAGCTATATAGTAAGATCCGAAACCCTCTTGTGAAATAACGAGAACCTTAGAAGGGTATTCTTCTACCATACCTGTTTTTCTGATACTTTAGACCTGCATTAATTTAGTTTGATAACAATTTCTGCTTGTATGACAGAACCTGATGGCATCTATGGTATATTTATTCTATAGATTCTTAAGGTAATCTTTTATTAGTAATACGTTGGGCATGGTTACGTTGAAACTTCTCGTTGAATTTCACAAACAAAACTTTGGCTTCGTCTATCTCAGTAATATGTCCTGTTTGTGGCAGGGTTCAAACACCAATTGTAAGTCCCCAATCCAACAAGACGGTTTGTATTAGCTGTAATATGGACATTTGAAAAGTCTTCATAATATAGAATTTAACATTTAGATGAAAGATTGGGCCGGCCAACCTGCCAACCTAACTAATATTGCTAGGTACAACTTACTTACGGAGTATGTTCAGGCAGATATTGCCGAATCTATAAACATGAGTATGTACTCTCTGGGAGTTAGCTCAACGCCGTGTTATTCTTTGTATTTGTTACATACGCTTACAAGATTGTTATACCTATCTCTATATCCAGTATAATGACTTGATCGTCATTACTACTGTAAACTTGCTTCAAATATACAACATCTCTATGTTTAGTAAGGTTAGATCGAATATTATTATAGGTATCTGTTAAGAGGATAGGAGGTACAAGGTCAATGAAAATAATGTAACTCCTATGAAGATGCTCCTATTGTCGTTGTTTTCTTAATATTATTTCTCTAATACTCATACATATATCAGTGCCGAGTGCAGTTACCATGTATACATACAACTTTTGTACAATTACAATTAAGTCCTCATGTGAGAAAGAATCAATGATAATAAGATGCTAAACCAGTGGTTGTCTAATCTAATCACGTTAGAATATGCAAGATAAGAATAGACATTTCTTTTCTTTGTTGGACAAGACTGGGTCGAATATTCCAACAACAGAAAATCATAACTGAATTAATCAAGAAATAGGTTCAGACCCAAAAATCTGAATGGTATTCTAATTCATATTGTTAAACTCATTTATGTCGCTAATCCAAATGTACCTTAACTATGTTAACTATGTCTTTTATCATGGCATAGTAGGAAGACGATGTTGAAGGATGCATCAACGTCAGATGAAGGAAAAAGGCCAGGATTCTAATTGTGGGTGATGATGCAGAAATGGCAGAGTCATTTCGGTTTGCTCTGGAAGATAGCGGGCTCTTTCAAGTTAGAAAATATACTGATCCTTTTCTAGCTCTCTCTAATCTTAAACGAGGAGACTATGATCTGGTTCTTTTAGATATTAAGATGCGCAATATTAACAGTTTTGATTTGTATGACAAAATGAAGATGATTGATAGTACTCTCAAGGTATGTTTTATAGGAGCATATGATAACGAAGACAGGCATTGAAAAACAAGTTTCCTTCATTGGAAACAGAATGTTTCATGTCAAAACCGATAAGGACAGAGGATTTGATAAGACGAATAATTAGGATCTTGTCCTAATTATCCTTCCCTAAATCACTTATACTTTAAACATTTTGTATTCCTCATCCTTTGGTTCAAAAAATCGCCAATATCCTTCTTGTAACCTTCTGTAGCAACAACTTGGAAAGAACAGGATAGATACAGAAAAAACAAGAAAGACTCTTGCTTTCGCAAAAGTCTCACTATTGTATACGATGTCTTTTACAGTCCTTTTGTCAGCCAGGAGCACCAGGCATGATCGCATTGACACCAATTGCTATTCATACCTGACATTGGACTCTGGTTGGTTCCTTGTCCTAATACCGTCTTAATTCCACCATTACTAGTAGCCATGAATGCCATTGATGCTACAACTGCAGCCAGAAATCCAGGTTGTTATAAATAAGTGTTATAGTACATTCGTCGATGGTACCACAAAACATGATAATGATAAGCCCAGTATATGGATTGTATCTTTCTTATTATAGTAACCAATCTAGTGAAAGTGCCTTCTTTGTAAAACAAAATGTTCATGGTATTAATATAATAAAGACTGTTTAGGCAAGTGATTCGATAAATAGTCTATATGCCGACTCTTTTTGTTGGATTTGACTCATTTAGTTAGTTTCTTTAATTATGTTAAGTAAACTGTAATCCTGAATCTAGGTAAATTAAGGATATGTTTTGTATATGTAGAATCCATCATAATAACGGTCTTTAGAATATTCTATTCAGATTTATGCAGGAAAGATTCTCTAACTACTAATCAAACTTTGTAGACCTGTAATATTATATGTCCTAGTTCGTAATTTCTCACATCCCTTTCTCATATGACTAACAAACCGAAAAAGTGGATTTTAGTTGGGGTAGGAGTATTATTAGCAGTATTTATAGGCCTAGCGTTGAAGTGGATTATTACACCGTCTATGAATTCCTCATTATCAACATCTGCATCTACAACCAATAGTCGGCCAATCATAAGTGGGATTAGTTGTGACTCAATGGAACACTTCATTCTACATATTCATGCACACCTAGATATCTTTATCAATGGCAAGCCGTATCCAATTCCTGCAGAAATCGGTATAGTTCCCAATCAATGTATTTATTGGATGCATAGTCACGACAATACTGGAATTATTCATATAGAATCCCCTAAAGATAGAGACTTCATCCTTGGAGAATTCTTTGATATATGGGGAGAGAAATTTGATAATAACCAGATATTTAACAATGTAGTTGGAAAAGGTGGCAGTAACAACAACACATTAAGTGTATACATTAATGGTGATAAAGTAAGCAATTTAACAGACTATAGGAAAATAAAGATAAATGCACATGATGAAATTGTGATAATATATGGTACTCCTCCAGATTCTATACCACTCAGTTACCAGTTCCCAAAAGGATTATGAACTACTGGCGTTTGTCCGACAAGCAGCCCAATAAATTGAAAGCAAGACCAGGGGAAACGACTAGACTAGACAGCCCCATCATTTAGAAAGTTCATAAAAAAGTTTGAAATTGGAAACTCACCGTATTCAAAAAAGTCCTATACAAACTCGTTACGCAGGTTTGTTAAATATTGCAATTTACCTGATGTAAGAAAAAAAATAGGAATTGAAATAGGGGATAATATCGACCTTCTTCTGTTTGAAAACTATGATGGTAGTGAGAAGGATCGCCAGCGGTTCATCACAAACCTAATTGAAAATTATTTGGACTATCTTAATAAAGTCGAAAAGATAGTGCACAATACTCTCCATACTTACTACAAAGCAGTAAAGCGCTTGTATGTAAAAAATGAAGTCCAATTAAATTGGGAGAACATAAAGGACAATATCGGTAATGCCTCTGGGATAAAAAGTAACCCCGATATACCTTATACACGCGAACAAATTAAGAGTATTTTGGAGAAATGTGACGAAAGGGAGAGAGTTATAGTATTACTATTAGCATCTACCGGAATGAGGCGCGGCGCGATGGCTGAGTTAAAACATGGAGACTTGAGGTATATTGAACAATATGGGATATATGAGATAAAAGTATACGCAGGCCAAACCGATCTAATTAAGGATAGAGAAACTGGCAAGGTAATAGGGGAGAAAAGGAAAATGGACCCCGAACATACATACTTGACTTATTGTTCTTCTGAGTGCGCCAACGCTATCCGTTCATATTTAGACTTTCGTAAAAGAAACGGTGAGAATATAACAGATGATAGTTACCTGATAAGAAAACAGTTTAACGGACAGCATAGATCCGAGTACCTAAAGAAAAAGTCGCAAAACGTGCCTGATAGGTTAAAGACGATATCTCTACCCACTGACCCACCTTATTTACATAAGGTTACAGAACATAATATTGAATATACAATATACCAGTTAGTATGCGACGCTGGTATCAGAGACCTCGAAAATAAAAAGACAAAACTTGGAGATAGACATAAAATTATGGTAGAACATGGGTTTAGGAAGTACCATATGAACAAGTGCCTAGAGTCTGGTATTTATCCTATGTATGTAGAATTTTTACAAGGGCGTGACATTGGGGTAGCAAGACACTACTATAGGCCCGGAAGCATAGAGGGTAAATACAGTTTGTTAGAACTCTACGTTCAGAAGGCAATGCCGGAGTTAGTTGTATCAGACGAAGTCCGAACTAAATTAAAAATGACAGAGTTAGAGGCAAAAATGCAAGAGGAGCAGGAAAGAGTGAAACGAGCGTTTGAAGAGACACAAAAGGCACTAGAAGAGGAGCGAAGGAAACGAGAAGAGCAAGAGAGTGAGTGACGCAAACAAATAGATGAACTCATAAAGTATTTACCGACTGTAAGGAAGAAAAACAAAGAATACGGATTATAATTTGCGGTAAATTGGCCGCAAATAGTCCTACTATGCTACTACTATGCTACTACTTAACCCGCAAGTTATTTAAACCCAAACTGTACCAGTATTACCGTGTTTAGTAACGGAACAAAACTATCTTATTACGGTCTCAAATGAGGAAAACAACGTTCCTAGAGTACTCCATGTTCCTTGGCCGGAAGGAGTATCTAGGACTAAACGGAATAGGTTTCACACTCGGAGGTTTTTTTGAAACTTGAGTGTTACGCCTTAAAAGTTTGCGAAAAAAGCACTAACTACAGAAGCAGCGCGTATATCGAAGACATAGCCGATATTGTAACCACCTTAGAACGGTATCCTGTTGCAATTGAGACATTAGCAGAACACGGACTTATGAGCGAATTCAAAAATAAAATAGGTGCGTTACCAGCACACCCGAGCGACACAGTTCCAGTGGGTCGCAATGATGAATATAGGGCAGAGACAACTAGATAAAGTTGACGTTTTTGGGTTAGCACAAATCTCTAGACATATACCGCAAGTTTAGGAGGATATGTCTCAATGAAGATATAAAATTCAGTAATTTGATGGCACAGCTTGTAACGCAATACGTAGCTAAATATGAACAGAAACATGGGCCAGTTGTTATAGGGAAAGCTCCTCTGGCAATAGCTTCAACGTTAGAAGCTAAGGAAATCACAGCATAAACATAGTGATAAGAATTGGTAAATAAAATTATTAGCGGCATGCTACGCCGCTTTGTTACAGCAACCATCTTAGGATTTAAGGTGACTACTTATGAATTCTGACGATGGCAGTACATATAAATCTGATGCTGAAAATTCCGGACATAAACAGATGTCCTTCCAACTGTCTACGAAATATAATTATAGATGCTTCAAACAGTGAGCTCTATACTGCACTTTGTACTGAGTTCAACCAAAATCCTTCACCCAAGTACTTAGCAGAAAAACAAGCCTTTTGTAAGAAGGTAAACGCGCAGCTGGAGAATTATTTGTTTGTAGTGCCGGTTCCTTTCTCTATTCGCGGCAGAGAGATGCTAAGTCATTTGAAATGGTTGTTGAAGAGCAAGACGAAGAAGACAATAAGGCATTGCTTGCTTTAGATAGAAGATTCGACCAAGTCGTTACCGCACTTAGGACCGCACAAGCAACAGAAGGTCTCTTATATAAAGAGGAGACAGCATTTGATAATACATTGGAGTCACTTAGATTGAATTTGTCATTTTATAGGAGATCTGTTTAGAGTGGTCACAACAAAATATACTAAAAAACATAGTCGAAGGGGTTTAGACTCTAGAGAGAACAAAGTAGTAATAGCAGAATCAGATGATGAAATTAAGGAATATGTATGCGACTCTTGCAACTTCATTATACACACCCGTTTAACTGATGGTGAAATAACATGTCTTCATTGTGAAAATGTCATTGAGATTCAAAAGACCCGTCGTAAGTCCAAACTTGAGACGCCGCACCAACAAAATACCGAAACATTAGTTAGTTCTGTGCCAACACCTGGATTTGGAGACGTAAAGATAAAGAAGGAGCCTGAACTTAAAGGGGGTTTCCTAGCGCTACAACAGAAAGGTTTACGGATCAAAGACTATCAGGAGTATAATCCATAATATGTCACCAATACTCAAAGATACAACTACCGGAGAAACTTGTAGGATACACATATGCTACCAATGTGCCCCTGATATTTATCCTAAAGGAAAACCTATAGATATTACAGATTGGATGGCAAGAAAAGATGAAAAAGGAAATTGGGTGTGTGGGGATTGTCAAATAGAGGCATTAAATAAGCGTAAGATGCGAGTTCTTGGATTGCAACACCCAGACGTTAAAGCATTTATTCAAAAGGAGACGCAGACTGCATAAGGTGGAATAATTATGTCAAAAGAGTAAACGAGAATATGGGCGCCGGGTTAAAATACAAGAAAAATAGGTATACCGGTAAAATTCCCTTTTAGAACATGTTCTATAATCCTATATAGAACATCACAGATATAACTTCATGTTAAGCACATTATTCAGTTTTAATGATGCTGCTCCTAGGAACAGGATCATTAATTGGAGTAAGCAGTATATATCAACCCGTAAATGTTGAAACACAACCGCAGCCAGGTTCAAAGATTATAGTGAATAATCCAACTGCTCAAAGGGCTTTGGAAGATAGGCAGCTGTTAGATAGACTAATGCCGGAAATAATCAAAAGAATAGATGTTAAATTAGTTCTTACGCAGAGACCAGGTCAGAGAGCCGAGATAGACATCAATAACCCCCTTGCACAAAAAACTTCAATGGTAAGGGCATCATGTGTTCCGGGAGAAAGTTTAGTTGGTGGAGGAATGATGTTCCGTAATATGGGAGAGTTAAACGCAGCAACCAACCAGGAGATCCAAATTCATGGGTAGTCATCTCTACCTTTGATGAGGATGGTAGCGTCTCAGCCCTCGCCCAGTGTCTAAAGGTTGAGTTATCTTTAAAACAAGCACAACCACTAGGATATCTGCAGGAAATACCATCTCAGCCACAACCACCATCTCAACCACCAGGAGGATCGCCACTCCGACCACCACCAGAATTTGGAAAGTGAGTAAATAAATAGACCCATCTCCAAACCTTGGTAGATAGCTCCGTTTACTTCCTTTTTTATTATAAGTCATAGGTTAAGAAAGCCAACGTCCCTGCAGGAAAGAGGAACGTAATCTTTTTCAATACATTCCGCACAAATATATACAAGACCACAGACGAACGTAGGAGCAAATAAATTGTCACGAGCTATGATAAGTGGCTAGCAAACACCTAAAGGGCAAAAATTTATACCTACTGAGATTAAGGTCCGAGCTATAAGAAATGGGCTGGAAGGACAAACTGATAATTTTCATAGTGCACACGTGGGGCAACAAGTCTTTCTTCCAGGATGTAGAGCTACGGATGGCGATTGCCTCCATATACATTGGAGGTGGGGAGACATGACTCCTACGATAGATCCTTTAGTGGACCCCATAACCGATAGTCCAGTGCCAGACAGCCTTGAAGGTGACCCATATTTGGTTCCAGGACAAACTATCGATGTTGCCATAGTTAAATATCATTCTCAGGAGGCGTATCCCACGGACCCAACCACATTAGTTAACGGCGAAACCATTGGTTCTACAAAGACAACCTACACGGTCGTTCCCGGACGAGCCGAAGATCCTCCCAGAGGTATTACTAGGTATACGCTTGAATCTTCATATCGTCAGGTACATTGCATCAGTATCAGATTCAAACATGAACGAGTTCTTCAGACATGGAATGTTTGTCTTGGATCGTACAAAATAGTGAAACAAACTACAAACTATTTCGGAATATCTTACCTACATAAATACTTTCGATATCTATCGCTAATACTATATGATCATTTGATTAGCTGAAATGAATCAAACATCTTTAACGCAATACTATATAAGTTGAAGTATTTTGGTTCTACTCCAATATACGCTATACTGTAGGCTTTATCGTCTTGCACTGTCCAAAATCTCGTAACAGTATTCTGATTTTTAGTACTTTTGTCTGTAAGTTTGTATATCACTTTATGTGCTGGATAATCTCCAACTCCAATAGTAGCTGAAGTAGAATGGAGAAGTTTAACGTCTTTATTATCTTCCTCTAAATCATTGATACGCATATTGCTATATTCCTCTAATGTTGTTTTTTCCTCTGGCAGACTCTCGCTTGTTATTTCAACATGGATTGTTTCATCATCATTACTATGTAATTGTACTAGATCTTTATCTTCCTCTGCTGTCCAGCTAGGTGGATATTGTATACTAAATCCTAGATCTTTGTTTTCATATGTTAACCACTTTCCTTCCTCTTCCTGGCCTGCTGATGCTGTTATACTGGATAATATAACCCAAATCACAGCAAGCCCTATTACTACTAATAGTGTTTTATCGCTGACATAATAGAAAAAACCAGCCTTATTCATTTCTTATTATCACTAATATAATAGATAATAGATTGATAGATATATCTTCATACATTTACAGGAGGAGAAACCAACTTCAAACTAAACCGCAGGAGGAGGTTAGACTCAACCTAATAGGCGCGAAGAAAAGATCAAGTCTTCCTGCGGTTTTGGATATTTTCTCACCTATCACGTCCAACCGTGGGGAGCTAGCTGAAATATTGTTAGCGATATAAGTATTAGATATCAGTATTGAGAGGGAGAGTCTAGAACAGAAGAAAGACTAGAATAGAAAGAAGAGGAAGAATTTAGACAATATGACTGGAGGTCCAGTCCTTAATCATTCACACGTAAACTATTAGTTCTATCTCATGGTTTCTAAAGTTAAGATAGATGTATCTTTATTGGATCGTCATCACAAAGGTGCCTGTTAATAAGGTTGGTTCGTTAGCAAAATATCTTTCTACCTTCTACTGGTTTGGTGGAATGAGAATTGTTGATAATAATTTCCCTAGAGGACTGCAACAATAAAGTTCAGAGTAAAATCAGAAAATAGAGGAAGTACTAACTCTGAGTTTTTCGATCTTTTTCTCAAATCTACTGAGTTAGGACACTATTTTACTTCAATTACTATGTATCATACACCTGAAAACCAAGACACATGGAAGGCCGCACACACATCTACTTTGAAACATCCAGAGGGAAAGGGTCCACATCTCAACACAATATCTAGGAATGGTGTCTTGATACTAGGAAAAGATTCGGAAGAATACCTACTAGAACTTCTAAAGATCAAGAAATTCCTGGTTAATAAGGAATACAGAAATGCAGCGTTGTTAAAACTAAAAGAGGATATACCTAATCAATCTTTGTCAGAAGGTGAGACTATGGGGATTATTATGTAGGTTTACAATTATAGTAGATCGAGCTCCTGCAGGTCATCTGAACGAATTTGAAATGCTAAAAAGTCAGGATACTATCATGGCCATACCTAGGCCTGTAGGTTTCAAATCACATCTATGATGGAATCCAATCCCAAAACTGATTCGATAAGAACTTTTGAGTTCGAGCATATACCTTTGGAAAGGATGAGTGAAGCGGTCAAGTGGGCGGAAAAAGTAATTGAAGAGAACATAGCCCATTATAAAACGGAGTATAAATGGAGGTCCTACTAGGAATAGAAATTTAGAATAAGCATATCTTACATACGTAGCCCTAGTGGTAGAAGGTAAGCCAACATTTTATTTATATAACGATAACCGACTAGCAATTCTTGTTTTCATACAGGTTAATGAAGAGCTACAAAGGTAGGAAAAATGGGTAAATCAATATTAAGTGTTACTCCATATTTATGATCCTATATACGAACATGAACTCTCACTAACACTTTTTAAAGATAATACGTTACGGGACTGTTTCAATTAATGTAAAACTAAATTCTTATTTAAGAAGTCTAGAGTCGCATTGGATTATATTATAATCCTCAGGCCAAACTTAGAGTTTGAATCAAGTACTTTTTTGTCTAATCATTTCCTTGTCCTTCAATCACCATCA
>DASTUU010000141.1:0-2970 GCA_035759485.1 Nitrososphaeraceae archaeon | reverse complement strand
CCATTTGTGTACATTTTGTTGCAATGTGTACACTATTTGCTATGTGACTTTGCTAATTGCCATATTAATATAGCTAAACTACAGGACCCCCTTGAAAAGGATGTCTGAATATTAACTAATATGCTGCATCAGGACAGCTATGGATTTTGCGCTTACCTCAAAAGAAAGTGAAGAGAAGATGCACAAGTATATTTATTATCATGCAGCCCTATCTTGATTCCTATGTTCTTGATTTACATGCTTACTCAATTCATGAACATCATCAAATTCCCTATGACAGACCTCACATACTGGATGATGATGTAGATGTTCATCTCCTTCTTTTGATTCCATGACTAAAGATAGTGTGGGGATAGGATTAAAATCTTATATTGGACTAATTAGGAGGAAAAGTATCTAACATAGCTTATGCTTAGTTAGTTTTATAAGCAGAGTGGACCTTATCTTAAAGGATGAATAACAAGGCTATCCTTCTAGCCACCACTACAGCATTTCTAGCAGTCAGTTCATTTCTGATGATGGGTGGAGTTGGGATTCAAACAGCAGAAGCAGGTTCTAGTCCAGGTTGTAACCACAAAGGTGACGCAACTACAACTATAGATCCTAATGCACCTAACGCTGTGAATACTAATACACCAACAATAACTCCACAGCCAACAGTCTGAGCACATCACCACACCTTATTTTTCTAAACTTCATTATAAAGTCACAAGTTCTCTAATGCCATTTTCCATTGATTAATTTCAACATCAAACATTTTGAGTTGACCCTCAAATTGGTCATCATTTAATCCAGGCAGATGATTGCCCATCTAAATATCATCTCTGAGGACTAACTATGATATTTATTTCTTTGAGCATACCATACAACTGTTTACTTTTTTCTCAAGGTCGGTTCATTGTGAACGTCTTACTGGTCTCCCTGCTTCAACGAAAAGAGCCAAAATAAAATATAGATTTAGCTAGATAACTATAAGAACACGAATATAGACATATACTCATGTCAAAAAGTTCTGAAGCAGCTGACGCTGAAGTAGCATCATCTTCTAGCAAAGACGAAATAATTAGAGGGCTGAATGAAGATCTGGCAAGGGAGTACAAAGCAATTATCCAATACGTGGTCTTCAGTTCTACTTTGAAAGGCGCCGAGTATGGAGACATTGCAGAGCAGTTAAAAGTGCACGCATCACAGGAGCTAGCACACGCTTTAGAGGTGGCTAAGCAGATCGACTATCTAGGAGCGGACCCGACGGTAAAAGGCAAAGAGGCCGAGTATTCCCAGGATTCAAGGACGATGCTTGAGATTGACCTGAGAGCCGAACAAGAAACTATTAAAAACTATAGAGAGAGAATCCGTCAGGCAGAACGCGCTGGTGAATTCGCTCTCTCTGAGGCATTGAGAGATATTATAGCACAGGAACAAGATCACGAAATAGATTTGAAAGACGCCCTAGGATTACGATAATAGCAGGCTCTACATAGCAAAGTATTGTATTATAGTACAAATTCTTCGGCGAAATACGATAGACAGAATAGATAAGCTGTAGGGTTCAATTCAGAATCTTGAGGATATTCCAAAAACTGAGACAATTCCTAACCAAGCACTTAGCAAGCAGGTAGAAACGATTGTCAATTGGGCAGGTGTTTGCAATAAACTAAAAAACATAACTCAACCTACGCTAGTTATAGTAGGAACTGAAGAAGATATGTGTACTCCAGCAGCCAATTCCCTACAAATTACAGAACAAATTCCTGGAGCTTGGCTTGTTCAGATGAAAGCTGGCGGCGGTCATGGATTAATGTATCAATATCTAGAACAATGCAGCAAAATAGTAGAAATCTTCTTAGAAAATACTAAGACACTGTAATTGGGTATAAAAGTACTTTTCTTAACAATTCCTCTAATTCAATATCTAACCTTAACTTTATTAGCAAGCTAGGAGTGGGTAACAAGCGAAAGATCATGATAAAGCTAGTTGAAATGGATGAAAAAGTGACATTCTCTGAGCAAAGGGAAGAGAATATTGAGGGTACGGTTATTCTTATCAATAAGTTCAATGTAAAGCCTGAGGAAGTCGACCACTTTGGCCAATTGGCAAGTTCTATACCGCATTTATCATTATGTATAGTAATAGCACTTTTCTTAGTTATTGTAACTAGCGTTTCTATAAATGGTTTTGGTTTGAATTCATCTAGGACAGCATTTGCTCAGAACCTGCAACCTCAAGCTAATCTTAACTCCGTTGAACAACAGCAGCTAATGGAAGGTATGTCCTTTGAAATTGATAATGTAATCTTTTCCCATCATACGGCATCCGTCAATGGTATTCAGTTGCACTATGTAATTGGAGGTCAAGGAGATCCCGTAGTATTATTGCACGGATATCCGCAATCATGGTATGAGTGGAGACAAATTATGCCGGCATTGGCTAAGAATTATACAGTAATTGCACCTGATCTTCGGGGATTTGGTGATTCTTCAAAGCCCATCACAGGTTATGATGGCAATACTATTGCAGAAGATATTTATCAGCTGATATCCCAACTAGGATTTAACAATATTTTCTTGGTAGCACATGATGTGGGAGCACAAACAGCTTATTCGTATGCTGCGGCTCATCCTAACAATGTAAGCAAATTAGTGCTCATGGATTTTCCATTCCCAGGTTTTCTTCCACCAGAGTTTGGTCAAAATGGACCTTGGTAGTTTGCTTTTTATCAAACACCTGATATACCAGAGACTCTTATAGATGGTAAAGAGAGAGAATATTTGTCATGGTTTATGAAAGGATTAGCTTATAATCCATCTGCAATTTCAGAGGAAGCCATAGATGTATTTGCAGCTCATGCTAAAGCGCCTGGTGGATTGCGTGCACAATTTGAACATTTTCGAGCCTTCCCTATGGATGCAGAGCAAAATAAAGAGTCAGCCAAATCTAAGATAACAATGCCTGTATTAGTATTAGGTGGT
>DASTUU010000140.1:0-2816 GCA_035759485.1 Nitrososphaeraceae archaeon | reverse complement strand
GGCCTAATCTTCTTCATAGCCTCTTCAAAATGCTTCATATGAATTTTTAACTCCTGAAGATGACTATCAGCTTCTTTCGGGTCTTTATATTTCGATACGTGCTCACGCAAAGCAAGCATAACAGCAGCTGATGATAGTGATGCAATGTCTGCACCCGTATATCCTCCCGTAAGATTTGCTAGCTGTTCTATATTTACATCTTCTGCCAAAGGCTTTTTCTTTATATGAATTTTTATTATTTGCAACCTCGAATCCTTATCTGGAGGTGGAACGTAAAGCAATCTATCAAATCTTCCAGGCCTTAACAATGCTGGATCAATAATATCAGGTCTATTTGTTGCAGCAATGACAACCACATTAGTTAGTATTTCAAGGCCATCAAGTTCTGTTAGCAGTTGGCTTATCAGTCTCTCAGTTACATGCGCATCTCCAAAATCTCCTCCTCTTCTAGGCGCTATCGCGTCTATTTCATCAAAGAATATTATACAAGGTGCAGCCTGTCTTGCCTTTCTAAATACTTCTCTAACCCCCTTTTCTGATTCACCAACCCATTTTGAGAGCAACTCTGGGCCCTTGATGCTAATAAAATTAGCCTCACTTTCATTTGCCGCAGCTTTGGCCATCAAAGTTTTACCTGTGCCAGGAGGCCCATAAAGTAGGATACCTTTTGGAGGTGTAGCATCAGCATATGTAAATACTCCCTGATACTTGAGCGGCCACTCCACTGCTTCTTGTAGTTCTTGCTTTATTAAAGAAAGACCCCCAATGTCTTCCCACTTTACATCTGGAACTTCAACAAATACTTCCCTCATTGCCGAAGGCTCCATCTCTTTTATGACATCCATAAAGTCTTGCATTGTGACTATGATTTTCCTTAAAGTCTCTAAAGGAATACTTTGAGATGATAGATCTATTTCAGGCAGTATTCTTCGTAATGCCCCAATTCCAGCTTCTTTGGATAGCGATTGCAAGTCAGCTCCTACGAATCCGTGAGATATGTCAGCTAGCTTCTCAAGGTTAACATCTTTTGCAAGTGGCATCCCCCTTGTATGTATCTGCAATATTTCTAGTCGTCCATTTCTATCAGGAACGCCAATTTCTATTTCTCTATCGAACCTCCCAGGACGTCGAAGTGCAGGATCAACAGCATTTACTCTGTTCGTAGCCCCAATGACGACAACTTTTCCCCTTGTAGACATCCCATCCATAAGCGATAGAAGTTGAGCAACTATTCTCCTTTCCACTTCTCCAGATACCTCTTCTCTTTTTGGAGCAATAGAATCTATTTCATCTATGAAGATAATTGATGGAGCATTTTTTTCAGCCTGTTCAAAGACATTCCTTAGTTTTTCCTCAGATTCTCCATAGTATTTGCTCATAATTTCAGGGCCACCTATTGTATAGAAACTGGCATTAGTTTCATTTGCAACAGCCTTTGCCAATAACGTTTTACCGGTTCCTGGAGGTCCATGTAGCAATACCCCTTTGGGGGCCTCAACTCCTAATCTTTTGAATAATTCTGGATGCCTTAGAGGGAGCTCAATCATTTCCCTTACTCGTCCTACTGCATTGCCTAATCCTCCAATATCCTCATAGGTAATAGATGGAACTCCACCTTCTTTTGACACTTGTACTGCTTTTGCACTTTCCTCAGAAACTGTAATTTTAGTAGAGTCATTCACTATTACCGGGCCTGAAGGACTGGTAGAAATTACTACAAGGTCTACTCGCTGTCCCATTACATTGAGCGGTATTGTGTCCCCCTTTGTCATTAACTGTCCATTTAGATATTCGGCGAGATATTCTTCAGCTCCCACTATCCTGAGTGGTTCTGTTGGAGCAAACGTTATACTATTAGCATCTTTCGACTGTACTTTCTTAACTTCTATTTGGTCATTGATACCAACATCAAGTCTGTTTCTCGTATACCCATCTATACGGATCAGGCCTTTACCTCTGTCATTGCTTCTTGCTGGCCAGCTAAGAACTGTGGTTTTCTTACCTAGTGAAGACAACTCTAATGCATCTCCACTTGTAATATTAAGTCGTTCAATTACTTCTGGATCAATACGTGCAATTTTCCTTCCTACATCTCGTTGCTCTGCTTCTGCAACCTTCAATGCTATTCCTTTAGCCGATTCCTTTCTGCCACTATATGGCGCACTGTTATCCCTATTATCATTACTATTATTACTATCATTCCTATCAATATTTGAAGACATATTGTGATCCTGTCATTCTCAGCTGCATTTTATTAAATAAACCTTCACACATGAGGCAATGGTTCACATAGCCTAGTTACTAGCCAGATATGTTATGACCCAGTATGTCTGTGAACTCAACAAATTACTGCTTTACACCCTGAAAATGACTTTACAGGTCATAAAAAGCTAACCTACTATTGTATCCTTTTTCCTCATTCTCTGCTCCTTCTATATAAAGATATTATAAACTCCACCAAGAGGACGGGACCTTCTGAAAATAGCATGCAGGATAAACAAGAACGAGATGTATACTAGAGCAGGTGTAAAAAAGCAGTAATGAAAATACTTGTGTTGGAAATGTTAAAGAAGTGGTACTTTTCTAGGACGACCAAAATTACACGTGGCGTTCCCACTGCTGGTACTAATGTTGATTGTATCTATCATTACTATTATTATCCCAATTGTCTGAACTTATTGATACACATTATTTACACTTATAGCGGTGAATACAGGTAAGTAACTTGCTTAGATGCACCCAAATTAAGGTCTAAAGAAAGATTACATCAGTTAAGCCATAAATAAGATGTTTATTTTATTGAAAACTAAGATGGC
>DASTUU010000139.1:0-2011 GCA_035759485.1 Nitrososphaeraceae archaeon | reverse complement strand
TCCAAAGAAATTAAGGAAATGCAGGAATTTAGGGAGTCTTTGGATAAGATTGGTCGAAATGCAAAACAAAGCAATGTACAATTAAAAAAAGAGATTATTAATAGTCAGATGTCTGTTGTAGCAGCAATAGTAGAATATGCAGAATCTGAAGGCATTGATCTAATAGTTATAGGGACAAAAGGCACTTCCAATATCAAAAATATGTTGCTTGGCAGTACTGCATCTGGAGTAGTCAAATATTCAACGTGTCCTGTAATGATAGTAAAATAATATTAAATAAGTCAGAAAAAGTGTGGGTAATGTTAATTATTTGGTTAAACTGTTGGCTATGGCGTTATTGCTGGTGTATTAGTATTCACAGCGTTAGGTGCATTAGGATCTTATAGTTGTAGCTGCGTCACCTTTGTGGTTACAACCTGGACTATAATCTGCCTCTGCTGTTTGAATCCCAACTCCACCTATCATCAGAAATGAACTGACTTCTAGAAATGCTGTAGTGGTGGCTAGAAGGATAGCTCTGCTTATAAAACTAACTAAGCATAAGCTATGTTAGATACTTGCTATGTTAGATACTTTTCCTCCCAATTAATCCAATATAAGATTTTAATCCCATTGCACACACTATCTTTAGTCATGGAATCAAAGAAGGAGATGAACATCTACATCATCATCCAGTATGTGAGATCTGTCATAGGGAATTTGATGATGTTCATGAATTGAGTAAGCATGTAAATCAAGAACATAGGAATCAAGATAGGGCTGCATGATAGTGAAGACTATATGAGGAAACATACAAGGCAAAAGAGCTATTTTTCAACATATTTTTTAACCTTTTTCCTATTCTCTGTACTTCCTTCTAGGAGTTCTTTTGTGGTTTCTTCTCCAATTGGGACTTGTTCTTTGGGTATTTGTGGCACAGATTCTAATGCTTTATTCTTTGTTTTTTCAACATCTTTCATCATAGAATTAAATGCACTTTTTGCATAGTCTTCTTGGTCGTCTATCTTTCGTATCTTTCTATTTGCCATTATTGTTAGTCTATTGTAATTATAATATCACTTAAGTGTATGCGGCCACAGATTAACACAGAAGTTTCATTTTGCACTTTAGATTGCGGATGTAGATTTACTAGAATATATGACACTCATGATTAGGATGAGGCGGAATGTGCGCCAAAATAGACTTTTCACCCAAATTAGTTAGTATGACCGTAGGTCGGTTGTTGGAAACCTATCTTAAAACCGTCATTATATTCAATACGTAAATGCTCATCTGGGACTCCTTTCTGTTCCGGCCACAAATTGTCATTACCCTCTGTTTTCAATAGCTGCTCAAACTGCACTTGATTTGCTTCTTCTTTTAGTAGTCGTAACAGCAGCTAATAACTTGTCCTTCAAACTAACTATTACACCACACAGTATAATTTTATTATGTTCCAATATCCATAATCTAAATGACTAGGTGAACACAGCAGCCATAGTTTATTTGAAAGGCCTAATATGTCCTTGAGTATCCGCATAGAATGGTGCATAGGGGCCGGTCGTCTAGCCCGGTAGGACACAGCATTGGCATTGCTGAGGTCGTAGATTCGAATCCTGCCCGGTCCATATTACCGTTGTGTATATTAGTCCAGTTAAAGCTGAAATAAATGCACCTTTACTATCTTGCTTACAGACTAATTTGTACCTAATTATCCTAACTTGATAGCTAATTGAGTAGTGGCAGTTTATTCTTTAGATCTTTGATTGTGTGTCTCAAACTTACATCAGTTACTCCTGCTGCTTGAGCAAAGGTCGTTTGTGACCTTTTACTATTATTGTTGCTTTCATTACTCTTACTATTATTGTGAACACTATCGTTGATGTTATCGTTCAGATATGAAATATACAAAACAGCTGCTGCTAGTCCCATAGGATTCTTTCCAGCACTTGCTTCTTTCCTTATCGCGGTATGCATAATGTCCATACCTTGTCTTGTAATTCTTTCATGCAGATGAATTCTATTTGCTACT
>DASTUU010000138.1:0-16178 GCA_035759485.1 Nitrososphaeraceae archaeon | reverse complement strand
ATTGGGAAACGATTGAATAAATTTTTTACCTCAGCCTCTGCTTACATCGGGATATATTTGTGAACAATATATTTATTTACCTTAAACAGAATTCCAAATTCATATATGGTGGTCGATAACAAAGCAGTAGTCTCCTATATTAGAGTGCTCAAGGAAGATCTTGCTATTTTCAAGATAAATCCTGTTGATGGTCCAGTTCCAGACTTTAAGGCTGGTCAATTTGTAACAATAGGTCTGCATAATCCCCATGAAGGAAAAATAGTCAGGAGGGCTTATTCCATTGCATCTCCTCCGGAGCAGAAGAAGTATTTTGAATTGCTAGTAAGATGGGTACGTAAACCCCTGCCAGGACGACTCACTACTGAACTATTCAATAGAAAAGAAGGGGAAGATATATCATGGGTAAAACCGACTGGAATATTTACGATTAATGAAAAAATGCATGATGGCTCCCCCGATGACAGAAGAATGGTCTTAATAGGGGGAGGTACAGGCTTGGCACCTTTTATTTCGTACTCTTTACATCTGAGATCAATAGGGAGCAAAAGGGAGGTTGTCGTGCTCCACGGAGCCAGCTATGTTGACGAGTTGAGTTATCGTGAACTATTGACACAGCTAGAAGAGGAGAGCCAAGACGTTGGAAGAGACAAATGGAACTTCAAGTACAGAGCCAGTATCAGTCGACCTCAAGAATGGTTCAATAGGTCATGGAATGGACAAAAGGGCAGAGTTGAGTCTTTCCTGAGACCAAAACCTGGAACAGACCAGTCACCACTTGAGGAACTAGTTAATGATAAGGTTACTCCGGAAAATACTTCATTTTATGTGTGCGGATGGCAAGGTACTGTAGACGGGGCTCTAGATTATCTAGTTCCCAAGGGCTTTGTGACTGAACGCAGCAAGAGGAAAGACGGAAGTTACGATGTCAAATTTGAATCCTATGGCTAGTCACGTTCCTTTATTGTCTAGCCAGTGCATTTAAATCCTTATATATGGTCTGCTTTGTCAAGCTAGAATATGAAGTTTGAGTTCGAAGAATTCCCTACGGTAGAGGATGTTTTTCTCTATCTAGTATCGGTCGCACCATATATGAAACAGGTCCTGCCCGTCAGTGCATACAAAGGCTACGTATTTTCTATTATTCCATTAACTCCGTTGTCTGGTGACGTATTAATGATGGTGTACACAAAAGCACATATCGACCCGGGAATGGTTGAGTTCGATATCTCAACTAAGAGATATAAGAGTGTGACAGTAGTCGAACGAGCCGATAAGAATTACTTTGTGGTGTTGACACCTAAAATTGCAACACTTGCAGATGGAGCAATAAATTTCCTAGAAAAGAATCTTTAAGATGCTTACCATACGAAGCATCTTTAATAATACATGATTGATTCCCCTTATCGGTATTTATTTCTGTAGCCATAGCCCAATGTCTTACCGTTCCTATAGCTTTGGAGGCAATGATGCAGTGACAGATCTCTTTCGCGAGTAGTGATCTACAATATCTTCGGGAAGAGATCCGTTAAATAGTTCCTTTGATAATCCCCTGAAATATCTCATAATCGCCCAGGTACCAGCCCTTATTAATCCTGCCATGAACAGTTTCATTATCGGACCGTAGGACTTATTTCTGATGATTATGGGAATAATATCATTAATAACCCAGATATTATGCTCCCAGCATCTCCAAAAAAGAGTGAACTGTGCCTCGTTTAAATTGCCGAAATGCATCGAATTCCTTTCCGAAAAATCCTGGTATAGCAATGGTGCTATCAATCCCCTCATTTTTGTCTCTTTAAAGTCATCTATTAAGTCAATCGTGTATTGCGTTTCGTCAGGAGTCTCATCAGGCCATCCTATTATAAGGGTTAATGCAGGGAACCAATGATTACGGTTCATGATCTTGCATCCTTCTCTGACAACTGCACCCCACTCCTCTGTTTGAAAGGGTTTTGTCTTTATTCCTAGATGCTTTTTTACTAGACTAGGTGCAACTGTCTCAATGCCCAGGTTAGTCGCAAGCCATCTGCCACTTTTATCCATATTATTGACTTCGGATATTCCCCTAATGAGATCTGGAGAGGACGCTACCGCAGACAAGGTCATATGGGTGGTGCCAACGAAATTAGCACCGAGTGATTTCAGCCCTTTCCAAAGATCCAAAATAGCATCAGAGTTAGGAACGAACTCCTTGCTATCGCATCCATACAGCAACATCTCGTCTGACTGCAACCATATAGAATCGAAGCCGTACCTAAGATTAAAACCTGCCTCTTTTTGTAGCCTTTCAAGAGGCATGTCCTTCTTGGAGCGTTTGTTGACATCACAGAAGTCACATCCTCTGCCACATCCCCGCATAGCCTCTATAAGAGAATTTATAGTCGGACCCTGAATCATAGGAATATTTTCAATATTTCTGACATAAGTGTGAAGCAATTCAGGGGCTTCCCCGCTTTCTAGATCATGAAATAGGTCGAGCGCCAGTTCGTCAGCTTCTCCCACTACAACAGTATCTATGCCGTGAATTTCCATTCTGTCTGGCTTGGCCAGTTCCCAGGCACCATTTCCGCCTACGACAACTTTGAAATTGTACTTCTTTTTAAGTTGAATAATTGAAGCACACATCTTTTTAAACTTCATCGCAATATAGGAAAGTTTTTCTGGCGACATAGTTGTAGTCACGGGAGCCATACCCAATGGATCCATTACATTAAGCCCAACAACCTTAGTTTCCGGCCCTATGCATCTATCAAGCATTTCCGGATTTGCAAGAAATACATCAGATCGGTCATATTCCTTTAGTAGTGCACTTTCAATTCTTCGCAAGCCGCACTGTGCCACTTTAACCTCACCTGTAACCTTATCAGTTTCGACACTCGGACAAAATAGCTTGTCAAACACGATTTCAGGAATAAGCTCATACGGACCACATGCAATGAATCCATAAAGAAAATTTCCTCTGTAATTGGTCATAAGACTTCTATCCGCTGTTAACACTATGCGTTTTCCAGCTGTCACCATCTTCTAATATCCTGGTTATTGCGTTATCGATTGGGTATAAATCTATTACTCTATTCTTGCGAGTATGGCTTAGGTGATTAATTAGCCTAGTATAGTCCTTTCTGATGACCTTCCACCATGATTAATTTTAATTGCTCATGACGGAGCATACATAAAGCATCCACAAAAGGTGCCCACCTGAATTCATAGTGCTCAGAGGAGATCTCTACATTTCTGTTTGGTGTCAGTGCAAAATAGAACGACACTTCCTTCTCAGATTTCATCCCGTCGGATCTAAAATACGAATAATGAATCTTACCTATATATGACCTAATATTTAAATTAGTAATTCCTGTCTCTTCTGAAACCTCACGGACCAATGTTTGGATTTCGCTTTCACCCTTTTCTTTATGACCTTGGGGAAAACCCCAGAATCCCCTCCTGTTTTTTAACAGAAGGAACTCAGGGCGACGCTGTAAGAATATGTCTTCGCATGTTCCATCGTTGTGATGTTTTATTATTGCTCCTATCGATCGCTCTATTACCCCCACCCAGCTCTGCTACCTTGAGTCAAATATGTTATAAGCAGTCATTATTATAATTATATATCGCAAAGATTTTTCCAAGCAGTACGAATTGGATTTTAATTAAAGATTTTAATAGGCAAACAAGACATTCGATGGAGTAGAGGGCCGGTCGTCTAGTCCGGTAGGATACGGCATTGGCATTGCTGAGGTCGTGGGTTCGAATCCCACCCGGTCCACTTAGTCAAAAGTGTCCGAATTGACATGATCTTTTAAAGAAGCCAGAAAAATCTCCTCTATATTAAATGCTACGTTTTTTTTGAATATTATGTGGTATATTTTAAAAAAGTTTCTGTTATGAGGATCATAACCCAACATATGAATACTCCTAAATGTTTCCAACCTCCCAGAGTCAAGTATATCGCCTATACTTTCCTGCTTGTTTCGTATTCTTCTAACTATGCGGGATGGAAGGAAAAGAGGATAAATTCTTGATCTAGCATTCACGAGCACTTCGCAATTTTTTTTCAGAACTATGGTTGCAGACCTAAATATAACATCAACGAGTTCTCTTTGTTCCAGTATTCTCACTTCTGTTTCTGAGCCTGTGAATAGGGATAAAGTCTTTTCTAGGGTCCCTGTACCAGCAAAGAGAACTTTTTGGGGTAAAGGTATTTTCGTTTTCATTTTTTTCTGCAACTCGTAAATGCCATCTATTACGTTTCTTCTTCCGATTACAACAGATATCCTACTCATTGTGATGATAAGGAAAAACTATAAGACGATTATTTAGTGAATAGTATCGTAATGGTTGTTTAGATGGTTTGTTAGTTAGTCGTAATTTAATTACTAACGGATCCTTGTTGATTGCCATAAACTATGATGAAAAGAATGAAATAATTAGTTTTTGTTTATCTGTAAACTAAAAGAAAGGAGAGTTGGTAGTCTTATATTGGCTATTATGTTTACCTCTTCTTCCTTTTGTTTGTTATTACCATTGGTGGTAACAATTAGAATCTCCAGGCTCCATCGGTTGATACTGGTCGTTGGTCTATGTGGTTATTGGGACACATAGGGCATCTAATAAATGACACTTCTCCTGAGTTAAAGTATGAGGCACACCAGAAACATGAAGGACATAATAGAAAATCTACTCTTTTATCAATATCATTTGAAATTTTATCAACTTTTTCGCTCCCACCCTCTAAGGCTAACAAAGTATTTTTCCTCAGAATGGCCTGCTCTTTATCCATTAATTAATATTTGAAGATTCACATCAGTAAAACATCATAGATGACGCGAGACCTTATTAGCTCTCAGTTACCTTGTTAATCATGTTATTAATACTAGTTTGTTTATCGAGCTGTTGATTCATCCACGCGGGCAGACTCAACCTGTCTTTGTTGCGCTTCAGTTTTCTTATGTTGAGTCTTCTGCGGTCTTCTAACCCTCCTGCTCGCGTTGGGGTATGACCGATTCAGACTCAGCCACACTCAGAGAATTGCGGCATGCAAGATAGCCCAAAAGATGCGAGGGTTACATACTTTATCACTAATAGGATATTTTGTCAGTAATGCTGCTAAGAGCTAATCCAACAGAAAGAGAATGCAAAGCAAATAAGACAGAGCTACAGACGAGACATAGAGGAATTGGATCTATCCGATAACCGTTCTTAGGATCAGGATCGCTGAAATAGCAGTAATGGTTGTTAGACTTATGTTCTTGAGAACTAATTCTAACTTCGCCGTATCCACATCCGTCCTACCCTCCCTCTTGTATTGCTTGTATCTTCTAGAAACTCTAATGTGAATGTAACTTAACAATCCCGTAATCGCAGACAAAATAATGGGAAGAACTTCAATATGATTGGTCTGTATAACGAATCCAGCAATAATAGGTAATGATCCCCATGACAGAGAAAACCAGAAGTTAGTATGAAAAAAGCCCCCGACGATTTCAAAATTGTATGCGAACACAAAGAATCCCTCAAGTATGGCTATTATCCATAACATAGGTGTAAAAAATATCATATAGTAAACTCCAATGGAATATGCGCACGAAAGGCTTGCAAGAACTATGAACCAGAGCTGCTTGTGGGAAAAATAGTTCCCCCAAGGCTTAGTCTTCTTGGAACCCAAACTGTCTGCTGCATGTGCTGCTAATCCAAGTCCGAGCGCATATATCACTGATATGGCTAAGACACGTTCCCATGCTATGGTGGTCGCCAGCATGGAGCCCAATACCGCGAAAGAGATGCACATTCCAGTATATGGTAAGAATAACATCCCTACAAATATCCTAAATCCTCTTGGGCCGAATTTAGGCACGAACCATTCATTCAAGCGGTCATTTTCGGTATTCATGGTTTTGTGGCGTATACTATAGCGCTTGTTCCTAGAGTATGGTATTTACATGATACCTTAGCAAACCCAGTTTTTTTGAGACATAGGACGGTATCATCGGGCCACGCATTAGTCTTACAAATGAGCTTATCTAACCTCTCAAATGTGGGAGCCCATTCTTTGAGTAAATGACCTGAGCACTTCAGTACACTGAAATGAAATTTCCAAAACTTTTTGACGAGCGGCCTATGTGGAAATGTAAAGTCGTGAAATAATATTTTCCCACCATGTCTAAGAACCCGCCAACACTCCTGCACGACAGTTCCAACATTGATATACTTCGCTAAATACGAAGACACAATGGAATCAAATGCTTCTGCCCTGAATGGTAGTAGCTCTGCGGTTGAATTTATTAAATAAAACCGATGGGATTTCTCCTTTGCTTTTTTGAGATATTCTAAGGTAAGATCTAGGGAATAGACATTGAACTTATCTGACTTGCGTTCCAATATAGAAGATAATATTCCGGTGCCTGCAGCAAGATCAAGAATAGCAGTCGGAGTAAACGAACCATTACACATCATTTTCGCAATTTGGTTCTTCCACATCTTGTCTCGACCGAAAGTAGCGTAGCGGACAACCGAATCGTAAGTGGCTACATTGTTTGCGTTAAAGAATCTTCGAACCTCACTATAGCCATCATGTAAAGGCATGTTGGATTTATTCCCCCCATCCCGATAAGCTTGATGTTGGATACATATAGTAGAAGCAGCTACCTATTCGTAGATACAAACCATGTATTTTGTCAACTGGCAAAGAGATATAAAAATATCTAACAGAAATGGAGAGAAGGTCGTTCTCAAGAGTAACAAAAAGAGTAAGAACTTCCACGAATACTTACTAGCATTATCATATACATTAGTATCGATTGCGCTAGGCCACCCAGATTCTCCTCCCATGGTCGGCCAAATGGCAATAAAAAATGAAGGGAGCAGCATGAGAAGCCATTTAATGAAACTTGGGATAAGAACACCTAAGCTAATATTACTTTCTGATTGTATGCTTGTGGAAGAGTACATAGGAGGCGGAGATTTATACAAAGTATTTCTCGATGTAGGCAATAATAATATTATTTCATCACTAGCGACAAGAGCTGGAATCATAACCGGTAACCTGCATAGTGATGGTAGGGTGTTTATCGACAATAAAACTCAGAATTATCTGGTGGGAAACGATTATGGTTCATTGTATCGTACCGATTTGGGATTCATACAGAGAAAAACTTCGGTTTTTTCACAAAGCATGGATATAGCCACATTTCTTGCAAGTTCTCTAGACCTAAGTACGTTGCGTTATTCCGTGATAGAACATAGTTTCTACCAAGGTTATTATTCTGTAATGAGGTCTGGTTTTCCTTATCTTTCCATAATTCTAAGGAATCTGCTTGCACCTGGTTTTGCTTTCAACCACAAGTCGATGCTAAAAAATATGCTCATTAGTTCGGTCGACAAGTGTCCCTTGACCTCTTAGATCGGAGGGAGCTCAGTCTTCTTGCCAAAACCACCAGAACCAAACTTGCAATAAAAGCACTGGTCTGATTGCATGTACGGTATTCTTTGTATAATAACTGCTCCGATTTTTAACGCGATCCTAGTCATCAACCGATATTTGAATGGCATGGCTGGGATAACCTCATGGAAATAGACAGTGTAATGGTCTGGACAAAATTTTAGTGTTATTTGAGCCCTGTGCTTAACCTCGCTTCGACGGTTATCCCTTGACTCTATGCTTAGGGCCTTGGTGACGTTTATTTGTTCCCGGATATATTCATGTTTGGGACATGGACAATCCTTACCTCCAGGATGCTTATATGCCGGGATGTTCTTCCAGTCAAATTCAGGAAAGTCCTTTTCGAAGTCATCCATATTTTAGCTTAACCGACTTCATCTCATATAAAGTTGTATGCACCATGGTCTTGAAATACAGCTATCCCAACTTATGATTCCGACTAAAATGAGAAAAGATATATTTTTGGCTTTCTATCAGATTCCATAGGCGTGACACTACGAGACCAACAGGGCAGCAATGGAAATGGTGGTATGAAGGCTGCTGCCACTACTACAACAACTACTGCAACGACCAATACGACTCACCATCATATGAATAGGGGTTCCTCAGATTCTAATCTGAAAACGTTATTGGAATTCAAGCGAAACTTGTTAGAGGAGCAACGAAAAAGCGAACAAGAAATTCAGGAACTCAATACCAGAATCGAAGAAGCAAAGAAAAGCATAGACGACAATAGGAATGAATTAAATGATCTGCGTTTACGCTTGAAGCAAGTAAACGAACAAAAGGATGCAGAGTTCGCCAAGCTTAAAGAATTGAAAACTATACTCGACGAAACTCGAAATGATATGAAAAATAAGGATAATAAATCAACAACTAATGTAAGCTTAAGATCAAGAAAAGATCGGTTTGACATTATACATTTAAGTCGAGCACTCGAGCAAATAGAACATGACATTCAAACTAAGAAATTATCCAAAGACGAAGAGCGTAGGTTGGTTGCCAAGTCAAGAGAGGTTGCAACCAGGCTACACAATTTAAAGGTAATTAACAAGAAAGAAGACAAATACAGAAACATACTTTCTCAATATGATTCTCTGAAGTCAATTATGAATAAAATATTTGATCAAAAGTCAGAATACGGAAATAAGATAGGTTCTATCAAGGCGGAATTAGATAGACTGATGAACCTGCGAGAAAATCTCTATGAAAACCGAAGGAAGGTAACTCACGCAATAAGGGAGGCCGCTGCAAAACTTGAGATGGTGCAAACCCAGCTAAATGCAATTGAATTTAGACGATCTCGTATTCAGGCAACAGGCAGCAGACAAAGAAAACAGAGGGAGCATGAAGGCAGGCGTGAAAATAGATATGAAGTTACTCAAGACAGAACAAGACGTACCAAGGAGAATCAGGAAAGATGGAATGTCCTAAAGGAACAAGCACTTAAGAAAATGTCAAGTGGTGAGAAATTGACCTTTGAAGAAATGAAGTTAATTTATGGTGAGAATAACCCATAGTACAGTAGGATCTTGCGTTAATTAATCTAATCGGAAAGGATATACCGAAATTCTGCGCTACATTTGAAAGCATACCTTACAGGAATATGGACCTCCACTGCTGATCACGTCCTGAAATGAAAAACAATTGAAATTAAAATCATAGTGTTGTAAAAATGCAAGCGGTTTTTTTCAGGCTCATTATCGTTTTATATATTCGAAGTAATTAGAGTCAAATAGGTTGGCCAGAGTATACTTCACCCCGTATGGGGTCGGTCTTGGCCATGCTAGTCGTTTAATGATGATAGCAGAGCAAATGCGGACTCTGGGTACAGCGTCTAAATTTTCATCGTTTGGTGAATCCGCAAAATATCTGTCGTCTCTTGGATATGAGTGCAATGTAGCTCCGTCATTGGAATTCGTTTGGACGTCTGAAGGTCATTTTTCAATCGCCTCAAGCATCGCCCATATACCAACGTATTTTGTTAACTTTTCTAGGCAGATCAATTATGAAGTTAGTCATATAATCGGATTCAGACCAGATATCGTAGTCTCGGACACAAGGTTATCACCCGTTTTCGCTTCGAAAGTAGTACAAGTCCCCTCTATAGTGATACTTAACCAGGTAAGACTCCTCCTTTCTCCTAGGCTAAGGCAATATAAAGTTGCAAGGTGTTTTGAAGCAATCAACGGTGAAGTACTCGGATTGGGATGGACCTTGTCTGATAAAATACTTGTGCCAGATTTACCGCCGCCTTATACTATAGCTGAAAACAATATCTGGGGGACTAATTCCATAAGAAACAAGCTTGAGTACGTAGGATTTATTGCCCCTCGAACATCCATAATAGATTCAAATACTAGAAGGGTATGCTCTGAGCTTGGTTTGAATAGAGCCAAGCCAATAGTATTTGTCCATGTCAGCGGGCCAATAGAAACCCGCATGCCACTTATTCGTCTTGCAATGGATGCATGTAGAAACCTTGCAGAGGATGTTCAATACATAATATCTGCCGGTCATCCTGGCGGAAACCCTTCTCCTAAAAGCATTCATGGTAGAGGATGGTTCTATGAATGGTGTCCGGTCAGGGATGAGATATTTAGTTTGAGTAGCCTGATAGTACTCAGAGGTGGTCACGCAGGAATATCGCAGGCTATAAGATACGGAAAGCCAGTCGTTGCTATTCCTATCGAAAACCATGGAGAACAATTGGGCAATTCCGAAAAGATCGTAAGCCTGGGCTTGGGAGTCGCGGTTACTACTAGACCGCTATGTCCTGAACACATTTCAGACGCAATTAACCTCGTGTTGATAGAACCAAATTATCATAGGAAAGCGCAGGAACTGATGGAACTAAGCGAGGACCTAAATGGCGTCAATAATATAGTGAACATAGTTAGATCCTATCTTAAATGAGATCATTTTTAGCGTATGCATTGCACTGCGTGAAACGGCGTTAACTATCTGCTTGTGCTTCTCGTACCATTCTGGATTAAATATACTGTCAAGACACGGTAGACGACTACTAAATTGACCGACCTGACTTTGAGTGCTAAAAGTACGCCGGCGAGCTGCTGTTGTGCTTCTAATGCTACAATCCTTGATTTCTGATATTCAAATAACAATGGCGTCCAGGGGATCTTTCATGCAGAGATGACATCATTTATTACTGAATTTATGTACCAAGTCGGGCAGCGGGATAATTACAACACCACACGGGAGCAAAGTCAGCATCTTGTAGCGTGGAGGAATCACGTGTGCCGTGAAGATTCTATATCTTTTTTATCAATCATATCTATTGCTAAGAAATTTGCGACGGATGTTTTCTATTAGCCTTCCTCTTTTTGATCTCGAAAAAAAGAGGGGCAAATCAGAAGAACATGCCGCACACCCTGAGTCCTTATCATACCATTTTTTTAACTATAATGCTTCGCCTTGGTTGACACTTATTATCTTATTTTTCAATAGTGACCACTAATAGGAATTTGAATGGGGAAGACGAAGGGGCGACTCTAAAAATCACTACCTCTTTTCCATCTTCTCAAAGTTGATTAAGGGCCTCTTGAATACTCAAACTATCATTAGCATTTGGTACCAGCTCTAAATACTTGAGTAGGTCATTTTTACACCCTGCCTTATCTCCAAATTGTAATTTTGCTAGTGCACGGTTTTTGAATATGGGACCAAACCTAGTGGAATTAATTTCTATCGCCTTCGAATAGTATTCCTGCGCGTTATGGAAATCTTTGTTTTTGAGATAATAATTTCCCAAGCCTCTGAAAGCTAAATAATAATTGGGGTTTGATTTAATGGATTCCTTATAACAAGAAACTGCTTTTTGAGAGTTCTGTTCATTTAATATACTGCCCATAATGCACCATGCCTGAGCATTGTTATTGTCTATTTTTACGGCTCTGGAAATTCTTTCCATAGCTTCGGCGACCCTTCCTTGGTGTCTCAACTTCTCCACCTCCAAGCAGATGCGGTTTGATTCTTTAAATTGCGGATTTTCTTTCTCTATTATTTGATTCATATCCTGAGGAACTAAAACTATACTGACCATGTCGTCTTGTTCCCAATCTTGTTGGAATCTTCGCTCTGGGATAGCACCGACGGTGTCAGGTTGAGGGACATAGGTTAGAATTCGACTCTCGTCAGGATCGTAGCCGCACACTATGTTTGCGTGTTGAGCGGTGTCGTATATTCCTGGTAATATGACTATGGAAGGTATCCCCTGATCGATCTTCTTCTTTATATCCACAATTGAACCTCTATATGCGTATCCTTTGAGTCCGTGTTTTTCAGCTAATTCTATTCCTTCTATCATGACGGATCCCTTAATTCCAGAGTACTTCTTTGCACTTTGGTCAGCCTCAAGAAGCAACTGTTCTTCTCCCCAGTATTTGCAAATGACATTTATTACCAATGGAAGACAAATATTTTCTTCTTCGGGACTTATCAACGGAAGAGTTAATGAGTTATATCCAGGTTGTGGTTGCAAGGCAGTTATGCTTTTTATCCACGTAAAATACTAATAAAATCCTTCTCGCTTCAATTTTAGAAAAAAATAGTAATTAATCATAGAAGAAGGTTTGCTTATACTATTCCGAATTACGTGTTTCTAGTTCTAAAGTTACTATTTAGGCATTCTATGCATGATTACCTCATATGTGTAAAAAACTTGAAAACAACTCCAATCCATCCTCTTTGCTTTTCTCCGGGTGGAATTGGACGCCGATCAGTCTCCTGCCAAGGTTAAGAAAGACTTCGTTTTTGCAGTACTTCGACGTTGCAATAGAAACAAAATCTTGGGGTATCTGAGCAACACAGTAGGCATGACTCTCATATACGTAGAGCATTTTGCTTTTTTGAAATATAACATTCGCCTCTGGAGACTCTGATATTAAAATGTGGTTCATTTCTCGAACAGGAGTTACCATCCTATGTATAGATCCCCCCAATGCAAGGGCCATAATTTCTGCTCCGTAACATATCCCCAAAACGGGAACATCCAATTGATTACATTTTATTATGAGTTTGGAATTCGTAGCATTAATCTCTCTACTTGGCTTGCTTCTGCCTGAAAGAATAACTTTTTCATACGAAATAATTTTGTGATCTATATTTTCATAGAATCTTTTGTATGCGTAATTCGCTTTTAGTTTTCTTAGACATAATAATATATCCTTAGTATAAGGCGAGAGATTGTCTACAACGAGTACAACCACCTTGAAGATTTCCCCAGCCAGTAACAGCACCACAGCTAATGATATAAAGGTTGGCAATTGTCAGTACAAGAAAACAAGTACAAGCGAAAGCTGATTTACGACAGAAGAAGTTGAACTGGAAACGCAGCTCTCTCTTCTATATCATGATTGCTAAATTTTTGCATACAAGATATATCGCAGCATACGCAGGCAGGGAAGTTACCGTTTCATTCGTTTTAAACATCTGGCCTTTGAGTGTTAATTTAACAGGGGTCTTAATTTTTACCTTGGTCTCGGCATCGCTTAACAGACAAGCATCGTGCAATGGATTGAACGTACGTAGGTCGGAACATTTCATCTTGGTCAACCCACTTTTGCTGTTTAAGGTTCCTGGCAATCTAAATACACGATGAACATCCATTGTTACCTGGGGATCAATATTTACTCCAAGTTCCCTCCCTATTTTGTCCAGTTCTCTCTTAAAGCTATGGTATCCCCCTTTCTGTTGAACTATATTCTTTAGCTTTGGTCCAAATGAATCCTTTATGCCTAGTTGTTGGTATAGTCTCCTTCGCCAGCCATAGTCTGGGCCGCTCCTTGGGGATCTGACCAAGAAATCATTCTGATTACCACCTCCTTCCTTGTATTTCGAATAGGCCATGTGGGGGTCACCAGTATACCCAGCAATATTACTGCGGGGGTTGCCGGTATTATTATTAGTTCCTTTTTGGCCTTTGTCAGAACGGGTTTTTCTGTAAACTCCGATTGTCTCAGGCAATAAACCTTTTCCCAAGATATATCCTGTCATCTCCGATCTAGCTTGAGCATCCAAATACTGGAAATTTGCATCCGTTACATACAGGTGAAAGCCATCGTTACCCGAAAAATAAATCTGTATATCATTTTCGGCAATGCCAAAGTCCTCTGTAAGCATTAAGAGGAGTTTTCTTACCTCTTTTTTAGCTCCGTCAAGGCACATCTCACATGGTATGGACTCAAGGGCCAAATTCGGGGAATTGCAAGAGTGACATCTTTCTAATCCTTTCTTGTACTTAATTACCTGTGAACATCTTGCACATATTAAGTAAGAATGATCTATTTTACACGGCAAATTCAAATCCTTCGTGTCAATATCGAATATTAGGTCAGCCCCTAGCCAGTCCTTTTCCTGCATTGCATGATTTGGGAACCTATAGTAACCATTTGAGCAGTAAAGATCAGAAGGCATCTCTCTTAGGGCCATAGCCAGTATTTCTCCAACACTTCCAAAAGCAAGATGCCGTACCATCCGCGCAGGTTCTCCTTTCGGTCCTAAGTAACGAAAAGCAAATTCTCGGCGTTTTATTTCTTTTGGAGGTTCTATGTTCTTTCCGTATTTGAAATAATATTCTCTAAATGCCTGTCTGAAGATTTGATACGTTTGGGATTTTGAAGCATCAATAACTGCCTTATCTCCGCCTGCGGTTTTTGTGTTGCCATCAATGACCTGTTGATGTGACGCTTCTTTTAGGTCGTCAGAATCAATCAATTTTATTTCTTGACCTTCGACCGAATTGAACTGGGTTAACTATCCCATCACATTCCTGTGTTGCAAAACAAAGGCTTTCGTTGGCCAGTTTTTCGCACGAAGGAACAAAGTATCTTGTTCCACTTCCCTTTTTTCCTGCTAGATGTTCAATCTGATATCTTGTCACTCCTTCGTTAAAGTCAGGAGCGCTGTGAAACATTTCGACAATATCGTTAACATTTTTGCCTATGGATAGCATGTACGTGGCAAGCAAAACCCGAGCAGAGTGGGGCAGATTTTCTCCTTTGCTCATTTCGTTGATAGCGTGTTTTATACACGGCGGATAACGAGAGGTTGTCTGAACATATGGGCTACCGTAGTTCTGGGCAGATTTGGGTGCCATTGCGATAAGTTTGAGCTTAACTGACTTTGGCATCCCTGATAAATCCATCGCTTGGAGCCGATTATAAATTAAAGAGCTTAGCTCATTTCTTATAAGTCGAACAGTCTCGTCAGCACGGAGATAAACAAATCCATTATGGACTGAGCGATTTATCAATTTCCATTCCTGTTCGTGGAATTTTGATGCTCTGGAAAGGTAGTCATTGACTTTGACTTTAAAAGATCTAGAATCTTCGTTATTGATCTCGACTCTTATCTTGAAAAGATCAACAAAGATTTTGGATATGAGGAGCTGCCTTCTTTCTTCGTTTCGTTCTCTTTTCAGATCTTCTGTAAGAAATTTTTCCGCCCTCATTGCCTCAAAGAGAGAATGCTTTTTAGAAATACTGTCGGTCCCGATGCATTTGACCATCATTAGGCTAACAAGGAAAGTTAGCACCTCAATCTCATATCTTTCCAGAGTTTCGTTGGGCTTTCCTTGCGTCATCTCTTTTTCCAGTCTTTGGGCAGACCTCTCAATAATATATTTCATCTCTGGGCGATCAAACTCTTCGTAGTTTAAACTGATAAGGCGAATGTATCCTGATGCTTCATTAAGAAAAGGATATTTTGCTAAATCTCCAGTACCTAGTCTAAGATGGAACAACGGGTTGAACAATAAGTAGTGTACTTACTATAATAAAAAGTCCATGGAGGATTTATCTCCTAAATGATCATCTGTGAGGCAAATTCGGAGACGATGGCCATTTGGGATTTACCTCGCTCAAAGCTTTACTTTATAACATCTACAGACATAAGATCAAGCAAAAAGGGAGAATAAATTTAAAGCCCTTTGTTAACCCATCCCTCAAGGCGAGCAAACTAGGGTGAGCAATTATGATCGAATAATGAAGTTAGCTCTTGAAAAAGGGTTTTATTTCCCAAGTTGCGAGATCTATGCAGATGCCCCTGCAGGTTTTTGGGAATATGGTCCGACGGGCCTAAAAATAAAAAACAAATTAACCGATCTTTGGAGGAGAGAAATCGTCAGGCGCGACGAGATGTTAGAAATTGACGGTTCTCAGATAATGAGTAAAAGTGTATTTGAGGCTTCAGGACATTTCAGTAACTTTACAGATCCCATAATAAGATGTACAGAATGCGGCTCTACATTTAGGGTTGATAAGCTAATTTCAGAAATAGCTGGAAAGGATATACCCGAAAAAACTCCTAATGAGGAACTTGACGCAATTGTAGTCACAGATGGCATTCGCTGCCCAACCTGCAAAGGTAAGTTGGGAAAAACAACCAGATTTAATATGATGTTTAGACTAGAAATAGGTCCCTCTGCTGAGGAGGCATACTTGAGGCCCGAGACTTGTCAAACCATCTTTGTTGATTTCCCTCGAGTATACAAAACTATGAGAGGCAAATTGCCTCTTGGAATAGCTCAAATTGGCAAAAGCTTTAGAAATGAAATCGCTCCCAGACAAAGTTTGCTAAGACTAAGAGAGTTCTATCAGGCAGAGGTTGAAATTTTCTGTAATCCCGCCAAGCTAGACGACATCTCAAATTTTGATGAGGTAAGTAATACGCCTTTGAGAATTTCTCCTGATGGAGCTTCAGTTGAGGAAGTCACAGCTAA
>DASTUU010000137.1:0-3227 GCA_035759485.1 Nitrososphaeraceae archaeon | reverse complement strand
ATGTTAGTGCTAATTGTTGCCCCAACCACTAAACCAGAAATTGCTATTGTAGTAATTAGAGCCGTCAACAGAAATAACCTTCTAGTATTACTCATTGGGATTAAGATTACAAGGTAGGTATATGAGTATTTCTGTTATATGCCATAGATATTCACTTTTCTTTTATAAGGAATATACGTATTCACTCATATCAATACTGTAATTGCAATACGTGAATTAAGATACTAAGCCAAAGCTCTTGTGATGTCCAGATTATTATTGTATTACTATTCCCTAGAAAATTCTCATCTTGCCTGACAGATTTAATAATCATTCGCCCAACAAGTACGTGATTGTTACCAAGCCATTGGACGACTTCTGTTGGTATTAGCTCTGCTGGACGGGGGGCTCACACAGTTTCGGCCCAGAAGGCCGGCTTCTGGGCGATATGTATTAGAGAACATAAGCGTTCAGCGTGTCTGATGAGCATGTAGAACATCAAATATTCTACTCTTGTGATATTTTTCATCAATAGACTCCTAACCCAGAAAAACAATGCGTCTCGGTTTTCACACGACGGGGTAGGTATATCAAGCAAGCGCTTATAAGCCTATATGCAAATCAATTACAGAAAAGGGTTGATAAGATCTCTGATAAGTGCAGCCATTTTGGCTATCAAGGTAAAGTTATATTATTATTTGGGAAAGGCTCCCGAGTACATATCTGAAATGATAAGGTTATCTCTGTTGAATCTAATGGCAACATATTTCTAAAATATAATATACTAGACCCGCTAATGCTCCATCAAACTATACGTCTCTGCTTTTTTGTGATAGCAACCATATTATTCACTTTTCACATTAACGAGAATGAGAATGCTACAGGACAAGAGCAGCAACCTACGGATAATACAGATAAATTAGAAACAATGATTAAACAAAATGAAAAAATAATTCAACAAAATGATGAGACTGCAATTCAAGACCGAGCTGGTACGTATATCGGTACTATCGCATTACTTGTTAGTCTATCACTTGTAATTTATGGGTTTCAAATTTCTCGCGAGGGAAAAACAACACAAAAAGCAAAACTACATTACCAAATCATAATATTGTCATTGGTAGTTCCAGTATTTATTCTCATCGCTATTGCTTGGCTTGCGTGGAGTATCCAAAATGAATTCCTATATCCACATTATAACATCATGGCGTCGTTATTACTTATTCCAGCATTGATAGTGACTATTCTTATGTTTAAAGGCTTGTAATTACCTTCCAATTGGATTGGCTAATACTAGAAGATGGAAAATAAATGTAATTCTGTGAAGATCAGTATTTTGAACCTAGGTTGATAGATAGCTAGAAGATAGAGGAGGACGAACAATGTCATGCTACAACCAATTAACTCCTGTATGATCGAACATGTCAGTATTAATTCATACACCAGCCCAAGTAAGTTTGCCATGAGCTAGCCAATTTGGCATTAGGTTTGGCTGTTCCTGGGTCAATTCTTCTACCCGTTTAAAGCTCTTTTGTCGTGTCAGCCCAGTACCAGGATTAAAGGCGGTGTACTTGACTTCTTGGGTGTGGTCAATCTCCGAAAACACAAACAGACGGAAGGCGACTATGTCTTCATAACAATAATTGCATATTAGACAATAGAAATTTAGATATTGCTACTAAACACATGCATCCTTTGAAAAAAATAAAGATTATTGAATGAACATGTCTATGTCTGGGAAAAAAGTCCAACAGACATAAACTGCTTGGCGTTACACAATGTTGCCTAATGGAATCACTGACCGAACGGTGGTATTAACCAGGTTTCTGCTACAGAATTTGACCAAGATGCTAATGGACTGAGATCATTATCTGGCTCTTGAGTCAGTACAATATCTGTGTAGGTTTTTGCGTTGTTCATGATTTCATTGAATGTTAGCGTTCCAGACTTTAGGAGTTTACCCATGCTCAACGCATAGCCTGAACCTCCGCCAGCATTATCCACAAGCCATGCTTCAAACACCTTCCCAGATTGTGGAAAGTAGTTTGACGCAAGGTCAACGTTTACCGTATACCCGTTCGTACAAACATTTGCAAGTCCAAATATAGTGCCCCCATACCCTAAGAGAGCCCCTGTCTGGCATTTTGTTGCCTCCTGAGCGTATGCATTTGTTAAAATCGGTGATGCCAGGACTAGACCTAGAGCAGCCATTACAGATATACCGATGATACCCTTTACCATGTTTTTTAATAGAATTATGGACTATATATATAGTATACTCAAACCTATGATCTCATTTCATCACCATCTTATCTATCAGACAACACATTTATAATACTCATACTTTTAATTGAACTATCCAATGGAAAGAAACAATAAATTGACAATAGCGTCTGCGATGGCTATGGTTTCAGTTCTGGCCTTATCAATTTTTATTTCCCCTACGTTCATTTTGCCAGCGAAGGCACAAGATCAAAATCAGACTTCACAAGCAACGGGGCCAGAGGCAATGCAAAAGCTCAAGGCTTTGGCTGAAAAAGTTAGACAATTGGCTACGAGCGCAGGTTTTAATGGTACTCTTCCGCAGGGCGGTGACTTGGCGAATAAGTTAAGCGCTCTCAATCAATCTGGTGCATTAACTAAGATAAGAGAACAGCTTCCACAGGCACTATCACAGCTGGGCATAAACACGACAAATATCAAAGATCTTCAACAAGAACGTGGCGGCAATCTACAAAGTCTTATCCAGAAACTTCAAAATCTGACGGCTAGTCATGGAACGTAATAAAATCCTCAGAGAACCCTTTTTATATTTTTGTTTGATGTAACTTTCTAGATTTTGTCGAATATATATAGTGTAATAGGCAGCTCGTATTCTTGAGTTTGATGATGAAGTAGCAGATTTATTTTCCCCAATCGTTCTTAATTTTAGAAACTATGCGACATCAATTGCCTTTCACATCCGACGTACTTGTAAGTTGGATTCATGACTAGAAGAAATGTTTCAACCCTTGGATTTTAGGAAGTAATCTATTCGATACGTGCAAATTGTTTGACTAACATCGTTAATTTATGTACCTAAGAAATAAAGCAACATGTTACTATTTTTGGTATACAGGATTCTGAAACATATACATCTTTAGACTAGTAAATGTAAGTAAACTACATGTTCCACTATAACAGCAAGTACTATCCCAGGCATTACTAACCATACATCACTTGCTGCTCCTGTCCGGCTCCAATTCCTT
>DASTUU010000136.1:0-7105 GCA_035759485.1 Nitrososphaeraceae archaeon | reverse complement strand
CACTATGCAGAAGTACCGATACATAGGAGAATTTGAGCAAATCGACGATGCACGAGCAGGCAAGTTTCGTATACAGTTATTAGCGAAGATTAACAAGTGTGGAGTTATAACTCCTCGATTTAGTGTGAAAAAGGACGAATATTTGGATTGGGAACGCCAATATCTTCCAGCCTACAGCATGGGAATTCTGGTAGTTTCTACAAGCGCAGGAATAATGTCGCATCACGAAGCGCAAAAAGAAGGCCTCGGAGGGGTGCTAATAGGTTATGTCTACTAAGCTCGCCCGAGGTAAAAGCGAGGCAGAACTGCTGGTCCCAGAGAACGTCAGCGTAAAAAAACAAGGGCACTATCTGGTAGTTACTGGAAGAAAAGGCACTATTAGCAAAGATTTTCGCAAATTGCCGACCCTAATAAGTGTGACTGATAGGACAATAACTATTAGACCTGCAGGCAAAAGGAAAAGGGACCTAGCAATAACGAACACTGCTAGGAGTATTATCAACAATATGTTGGAGGGTGTTGACAAAGGTTTTATGTATAAACTAAAGATAGTCTTTGCACACTTTCCGATTTCTGTTAAAGTAAGGGGTAGAGATATACACGTAGAAAACTTTTTTGGTGAAAGATCAGCTAGGATTTCACATATTGTGGGTGAAGCAACAAAGGTTAACATAACCGGGGACGATGTTATCGTTGAAGGTCCAAGCCTTGAGGAAGTGTCACAAACAGCAGCAAATATCGAATCCTCCACGAAGGTAAAGGGAAAAGATCAGAGAGTATTTCTGGATGGTTTGTATATCTATTCCCGTAACGAAGGAGACTGAAAAACTAACTTGCAAAGTAAAAAGGAAGCTTTACTTGAAAAGAGTCGCGGATATTTCCGTGATTAGAGTAGGCTAAGATTATGAAAGCGGTCATTCTTGCGGGAGGATTAGGCAAACGCTTGAGACCTCTAACTGATGAAAGACCGAAACCAATGATAGAGGTTCTAAATCAACCAATCATAGAATGGCAAATAAAATGGTTCAAAAAATTTAAAATAGATGAAATTGTTATCTGCGTAGGATACCTTAAAGAACACATAATCGACTACATAGGTAGCGGGAACAAGTTTGGCGTAAAGGTAGGATACGCAGTCGAGGAAGAGCCGTTAGGTACTGGAGGAGCTCTTAAGAACGCGCAAAGCCTACTTGGAGGAACAGAAAGTGAGGGCTTTTTTATGGTAAACGGTGATATACTGACGGATTTAGACCCGAATATGTTACGAGACGAAATGACTTTGTCCGCTATAGCTGTAGTTCCCTTAAGAAGTCCGTACGGAGTAATTGAGTTAGATGATAGCTCTAACATCACAGGCTTCGTAGAGAAGCCACAGATTGAAGACAGGTGGATTAATGCCGGAGTATATTACTTCGAAACGGAAGTCTTTAGATATCTCCCAGATACCGGTAATATAGAGCTGACAGCGCTGCCTATGATGATAAAGGATAGAAAAGTAAAGGCAATAAAATACCAGAAATCTTTTTGGCGATCAATCGATTCTCATAAGGATATCGAAGAAGCGAGCAGGGAAATAAAGAATAGCAGACTGCTATCATGAGCATAGAACGCATAGGCTATAGTCTGGGAACTCTGACTACACCAGAAGAGATGCTATTAGCTGGAAAGGAAGCAGAGAATAATTATAATACGCATTCGATTTGGGTGCCAGAATCTTGGGGGCGAGAGGCATTTTCTTCACTTGGGGCACTTACTCAAGTAACAAGCAGGGTTAAACTTGGAACCTCAATTGTTAGTATTTTTTCAAGGCCACCGTCTACTATTGCCATGTCGGCTGCTACTGTTGATGTGCTTTCCAATCAGAGGACGCTAATAGGTCTAGGAGCCAGTACTCCTATTTTATCCAAGAATTGGCATGGATCAAACTTTGAAAATCCAGTTGAAAGAATGAGAGAGTATGTTGAATGTATACGCCTAATTCTTACTGGAGATCTTGTTAATTATGAAGGAAAGATTTGTAAAATAAAGAACTTCAAATTGGCATTTAAACCGAAAAGACACAATATTCCTATATTGCTTGCTGCTGTCAGTCCGAAGATGATTTTATTATCCACCTCAGTTGCTGACGGCATATTGCTTTATCTTCGCCCAGAACACGAACTTAGGAGGGTAGTATCAACCATTAGATCTAGGTGTAGGCAGACAGACTTTGAAATTGCCTGTATTTTTATCACATCCGTATCTGACAGGGACCCCGAAAAAGGAAGAGACCGGGTGGCCAAGACCCTAGCATTTTATGTGGCCGTCGGTTATTACTATAACAAGTTCTTGGCAGAAAACGGATTTAGAAACGAAGTTCGAGACATAACGTGCGAATATAATGCCAACGGGCTAAATGCCGCGAGCAAATTAGTGACAGATAAAATGTTGAATTCCCTAGCCATTTACGGGGGTCGTGAGGACTGCATTAAAGCGCTCAACAAATTTATGTCGACTGGCATTTCACTGCCCATAATTCAGTTAAACCCCTTACAAGATGATTCTGAAGGATCGATAAGAGAAATCCTCACTACTTTTAATGGAAATGCCTGAAGAAGTTGCCATTGTGGCTTCAGAAATCTCCCCATTTACAAGAAAAGAGTCATCCATTTTTGAGTTGGCCTGCAAACCTTGCCTAGAAATGTTTAGGAAAACAAACATTGACCGCACCGAAATTGATTCGGTGATAGCTTCCACATGTTCTACCCTTCAATATACTTCGAGCATTATCTCAGAGATGTTGGGGATAAAACCGAAAAACTCTTATCGTATAGATAATCTTTGCAATTCAGGGACATCAGCAATAGTTTCGGCGTTTTGTGAGATATCAGCAGGACTTTGCGATTGTGTATTAGTAATTGGCGCCGAATGTAAGAGCAACGATTCAGCTAAAAAACTTCAATGGGATTTAACTAGAGGTTCATTTAATCTTCCGGTTCACTGGGCATCATTATTCGCCCGCTCCCATATGAGAAAGTTTGGAACTACTGAAGAGCAGATGGCCTCAGTGTCAGTCAAGAACCGCAGGAATTCGTCTAGGAATCCTATAGCTCTGTTTAGGGAACCGGTGACTGTTGAGGAAGTTATGAATTCAGGAATGATTGCAGATCCTATAAAAAAGCTAGACTGCTCCTTTGTGTGCACTGGTTCTTCTGCCCTGCTTTTAGCTTCAAAGAGGAAGGCGAAGGAGCTCACAGATATGCCCATTTGGATAAGGGGGATAGGACAGAAAACAATTGGTGCCAGTCTATCTCAAGTGCTGTCCAAAGGAGAAGCAGGCTTGAATAGCACGCGAGAAGCTGCGAGAGAAGCATATATAATGTCCCAGACTGGGCCGCGAGACATAGACGTCGTCGAATTACATGATGCATTTACTATCATGGAAATCATGGCTTACGAGGATTTGTTTTTTGCTCCTAAAGGCCAGGGAGGAAAATTCGTGGCACAGCAACAACTATCAGTTAACCCCCGGGGAGGTTTGCTGGGTTGCGGACACCCGATTGGATGCACAGGAGTTGCACAGACCGCCGAAATAGCCTCTCAACTCGCAGGACGAGCAGGAGAAACCCAAGTCAATGGTTGCAAGACTGGACTGATTCATAATATGGCCGCGGCAGGAAGTTCTTCGACAGTAATTATATTGAGGAGCTAAAGGCCTGGAGTTAAAATGCCATTTTGATAATGGAACGCTTTTTAAAGTGTTTGAGGGATCACAAGTTTGTTATTCCTTATTGCAGTAGGTGTGGTTCTCCAGCATGGCCTCCCATAGAAATGTGTTATAACTGTATGTCGAAGGTAAAGTTAAAAAGAACTAAAGTAGCTCGAGGGCATCTGATGGAGTATACTACAGCATACACTATATGTGGTCCTGTGATATTTGGAGTCATAGAAATAAGCGGAATAAAGCTAGTCGGGTCCTTACACCCTTCGACTACGCCGCAGGTAGGAATGAGCGTGAAAATGGTAAATTGCGGTCTGTCTACTGATGGTACTCCGTTTTATGAATTCGAATAATAGTTAAGATAACAAAGATCAATAGTTCCTAAACCATTCAATCAAATCTACTGCAGTGAATAGAATATATGTTCAAAACCTTTTCAATAATGTACCATCTCTTATGACCTCTGACAGATTCGTTGATGATAGATTGCTTACGAGTAGAGATGCTCTTAATAAGACACAATTGAAGATAAAGCTGGTCGATATCGATGCAAATGCAAGGGATTATTCCCAGAGATTTGGGCAGAGGGTTTTGGTCAAGAAGATTTTGGTCACCATTAGATATATGGATACAGAGCAAATCGAAGAAGTTGAACTTGACCTAGAGGAGTTAGAATCCAGAATAAAAAAAGAGAGGCTATTTTCTTCATCAAATAGGTGGGTGTCACCTACTGAGATAAAGAATAACTATATAATATCAAGCCGTCATTTAGACTTACTTTCTGACGCAATAGCGCTTGACATAATCTCCTTCTAGGCCTAATAGTTGCTAGCCGGCAAATCAACGTGAGATTGAGCGCCGCTGATCAGACTCGAACTGATGACCCACTGGTTAACAGCCAGTTAAGCTCCATAGCCTTATGGGACATAGACTATGTATTTGCTCTACCATGCTGAGCTACAGCGGCGCAATATAGGAGGAATTCCCACGGAAAAATAAATGTTTAGCCACTCTTTATTGTACTAAGAATTGTTTAAGTGGAGAACAGATATGCATTTTGATTCCTGTAAGTACTTTCCTATCCGATTATATACAAGAACTTATTTGCCTAGATTGTTAGTGCTAGTGCGAAGCTGCTAGTATATGAGCGAGCTTCCCTTATAACTTAGACAACTTTCGAGAATTTTCGCTACTCTTTGCGGGGTCGGATGAGTTACAAAAGGTATTGATCCCAGGACATTCACTCCAGAAACCTTCTCGATTGTTTCCACTATCAATTCCTTCTTAACTGGACCATTCCAAGAAGACAAGTCATTGAGCACGATCCCCCTAACTCTTAGACTATAATCAAGGCAAGCCTTCAAAGTGAGTAGAATGTGATTTATCATACCCAACCGGAGCCGAGCCACGATGATAACCGGGAGATTCGTCGC
The DNA here is from genome assembly GCA_035759485.1 of Nitrososphaeraceae archaeon. GTDB lineage: Archaea > Thermoproteota > Nitrososphaeria > Nitrososphaerales > Nitrososphaeraceae > TH5893. The sequence goes on along the minus strand of DASTUU010000136.1, from coordinate 1,972 downwards.
TTTTACAAAATCTGCGAGACTCTTCCTCCTCGTCAGAGGTACCAATATCCCACCTATTCCCTCTACTATCATTCGATCATGTGCTGACGCTAGCTTGGAATATAGTCCCACGGCCTTGGAGACCTTCACTTTATTGGATTTTCTTATGAGACTAGCAGTATATGGCGCTGTGGGCAAGGAGGAGAAAAAAGGATTCAGATTATAGTACTTATCCCTAACGTTAGCAGCGGCGACAAGCACTTCCACATCTCTGGATTTATGTTTCGAGGCATAGTTCTCGCTTACGGTAGCAAATGGCTTCATTATACCAACATCCAATCCCTGTCTCTTCATGATCAGTGCAATTGCTGCAGCTACTGTCGTCTTCCCCACGTATGTGTCTGTTCCGGTTATAAAGAATCCTTTATCTTTCAAAATGATATTTATTATTTGACATTAGTTGGATTTATTTGGATTGGATTTAGAGCAAGCAGATGGACAATTTGTGTGGCACCCTTACACCCAGATGAAGGACTGGATCCAGCAGGACAATAAAATGATCGTGCGAGGCGATGGATTTTATCTCATAGACAGCAAGGGTAACAGATATCTTGATGGATGTGCAAGCATGTGGTGCAATGTTTGGGGTCATAATAGAAAAGAAATTATAGATTCTATAATAAAACAAGCGAGACAGCTGCAGCACTCAACTCTATTTGGTCTGGCCAACCAGCCTGCAACAGAATTGGCAGAAACTTTGCTTAAATTGGCAAAACGGATGGATCATGTATTTTACTCGGATAACGGATCGACAGCTGTTGAAGTCGCCCTGAAAATGGCTGTCCAGTATTGGAGGAATAAGGGCAATACTAGAAAAAACCGTTTTCTTTCCTTGCAAAATGCATATCATGGTGACACCATAGGTGCCATGTCCGTCGGATACGTTCCGAGTTACTTTAGACACTACAAATCCATTTTGAGATTGTCAAAAAAGATCCCTCCTCCTAAGTCTGTTACTCTACTCAACAGTCATGGGAAGGATGACCACGAGTATCTTGACAAGCTGGATAAGATTTTTTCGAGATGTAGTACCACCTGCTGCGCCATGGTTATGGAAAGTGGAGCCCAAATAGCCGGCGGTGTAAATGTATATCCCCGTGGGTTTCAGAAAAATATCTCTGAACTCTGTGACAAGTACAGCATATTACTAATAGTTGATGAGATAGCGACTGGATTTGGTAGGTTGGGAAATATGGTTGAATATTTGGCACAAAGATGTAATCCGGATATTGTTTGCTTCGGAAAGGCTCTTACGGGTGGTTATTCTCCGTTGGCAGTTACCCTTTGCAGTAACGAGATCTATTCTAATTTCCTTTCGGATTATTCAGAAAATAAGCACTTCTGTCATGGACACACATACACTGGACATCCAATAGGATGTTCTGTTGCGATGGCGAATATAAGACTTTACCGGACCGAAAATTTATTGAGGAGTATACGATCAAACAGCATTTATCTCAGAAAAAGGCTTAAGGGAATTCAAGCTTCCTCCGTCGTAGGGGAAGTAGTACATAAGGGTCTTCTAGGTGCGATAGATTTAGTTAATAAGAAAGAGAAAAAACCATTAGAGTTTTTTAAAGATCACGGAAGAAAAGTTCGCACCAACTACTACATAGCACAAGAGGCCTTAAAAATGGGGGTATTTATCAGAGGTTTGGGCAGTACGCTTTTAGTAACTCCTCCCCTTGCAATAGGTAAAGGTGACTTTAAATTTTTATTAGATGTAATATGTGAATTAACCAAAAAAATTGAAGATATGGTATAGAGAAGAGTGTTCCTTCTTTGTTGTATCTCAATCATAAAGGTTAGATTAACCACCGTATTATCACAAAATATGATAAATCGTTCATCAATAGCACTATTATTTAGTCTTCTACGTGATATATTATCACGCCGTAAAGGTAAAAAAAAGGGTCTTCAATAAATCAAGACT
>DASTUU010000135.1:0-1004 GCA_035759485.1 Nitrososphaeraceae archaeon | reverse complement strand
AAGCCGAATCTGCGGATCGAGGTCCATCACGTCACGGAAAATCCTATCGAAATTCAACTATGACATATATATGCATCGTCGCTTTGTAATAACCTTTGTTCGGGCGATTGGTGCATTCTCTATCCAAGATCACGAGTTATGCAGTTTCTTGCTTCTTTATTTACACCTGTACTTACAGATGGTTTGAATGATATCAAGAATTTTTTGCCATCTGCTTTCTCTTTGTCAGGCTCCCAACAAGCGCGATCAATAGAGATGCAGCCATTATAGCTCCAGCAATAAGTAAGAATCTACTGCTGTTATCTTTCTTGTATGTCTTCAGTCATCAGAGTAATGTGGTTCATAAGAACGTAGTGATCATGCGCCCGTCAAAATCGTTGTTTTTATTCTCTGCTCAGTCATACCATCAAAACCTAGATTGTGTGGGTCAAATTATATAATAGGTGTGGTCTATCAATTTTTTGTGTGTATCTATTTTCTAGGTGCTGAATTGAGGTAATTCCTGCAGCATTCATCTGAGCAAAAGTGTAAAGTACCCATGACTGAGCTTGAATATATTACCCCTTCACTGAAGCTCTGAAACTCTTTTCCACAGGACTTGCATACCCTAATCATTTTATTGCTACATAATCGTCTCAAATAATATATATCTGCCTTGAGGTTGCTTGTATTGCTGCCATAGACAAGTGCTATAAGGTACTACTGACATACTGTGATACTATAGGAAGAAATTTCACAATGGCAAGAATCAGGGTATACAAGAGAAATTCTACGTTTGTAGAGCTGTCAAATTTGGTTGAAGAGCTCAGCAACATTGGATTAACTGACACCTTAAAGAAATATTACAATACACCTATGGAACATGAAGCCAAAAGCATAGTAGCAGGTCCAAGCTTTATGCAATTCCTAAACAAATTATTCAAGATACAGATAGCTGCAGGGGATATTTTACAGTTTGAATCTGCTAATAATAGCAAATACTTTATGTTCTCGCTAACAGGTAC
>DASTUU010000134.1:0-1094 GCA_035759485.1 Nitrososphaeraceae archaeon | reverse complement strand
AGTGATGATGTACTATGAGATTAAAGAGATCTTGTTCTGATTGATTTGATGCTGCACGAGTAGCATTTGGATCTATATGTCGAATTGCTTCTATATGAAGATCATTAAACCCTAAGTGTGCAGGATACTCCTTTTGTTTAGGGTTGAGCATTTCATTATAGGTAGAAGCAGCTGCTATTGTTGTATTAGTATTGTTACCTGTTGTGGCAGCACCAGTTTGATTTTGTTGTTGTGCAAAAACACGGTGAGTACCTATATCTAAAACTACCCTGCTTCCAGGAAATAGTCCACTTACAATGTACTACTAAATAAAAGGGCTGCAGTAATAGCCGTCACAACCAATACTGCATGTGATTTTGTGTGTTGTTTTTCATCTGATGAGTTCACAATATTAATAGCCATTCAAGCTTTGAACCTAAAGAGATTATAAAAACATTGTTACTTTGTTTATCTGTAAGGAAATAAAAAAGGAGATTAGTTATTATTGTTTTTCTATAGGATTAGCAATCATATTACCCCATTCTGTCCATGAGCCATCATAGTTTTTTACGTTAGGATATCCAAGTAAGTATTTGAGGACAAACCATGTATGAGAAGACCTTTCACCTATTCTGCAGTATGCTATTATCTCCTTATCTTGGGTTATTCCTTTTGATTCGTATAACTTCTTTAGCTCAGCTGCAGACTTGAAAGTGCCATCCTGTTCATTGACAGCTTGAGCCCACGGAATATTCTCTGCTCCTGGAATGTGCCCTCCTCTTTGAGCATGTTCTGTTGGATATTCTGGCGGCGCAAGTATTTCTCCTGTAAATTCTTTTGGACTTCTTACGTCAACCATCTTAATTCTATCCTTAGCGTCTAACGCCTGTTTTACTTCATTTAGAAATATTCTTATATTCTTATCAGGTTCAGAGGCTTTAAAATTGCCCTTGGGAAGATTTGAAGGAATATCTTTGCTAATCTCTCTATCTTCTTCTAACCATTTTTTCCTTCCCCCATTCATTATTCTAACATCTTTGAATCCATAGTACTTGAACACCCAAAATGCAAAGGCTGCAAACCAATTGTTAAAGTCACCATACAGCACAAGTGTT
>DASTUU010000133.1:0-3277 GCA_035759485.1 Nitrososphaeraceae archaeon | reverse complement strand
AACGTAGGAAAAACCCAAGCGTTCTAAGCTTCCTTCACAGGCGTGCAAGGTAGAATCATATCCTTGATGGCTATTCCAGACCTTCGTAGTAATAAAGACATTCTCTCTTTTGATTCCACTTTCTCGTAATGCTCTACCTACGTCTGTCTCGTTGCCATACAACTCAGCGGTGTCAATATGTCTGTAGCCCACCTTCAATGCATACCCAACTGCATGTGCAGTGGTTTTGCCTGGTGGGGATTGGTAAACTCCTAAGCCAAGATAGGGAATCTCAATTCCATTATTTAGCTTAGCTTTAGACTTCAAGGTTAAAGACAAAGACATAGAGAGATACCTTCTTCAAATCTCCTCACTTAATTCTATCGCGTAGAATTCATAATATAGAGGCTCTTCTGTTTTTCTGGGAAATAGGACGGAAGAATTGGGTCGAGATAGAAAGGTTATTGGCACTCACATACATGCATACACACATACATTACTCACTATGCCGAAGCGACTTCATATCAATTTCCTAGGGATGACTCTTCGAACCCTTCTTATGAATGGGAGGAGTTATCATTCTATGTAATTAGATCCCTGTATGTATACAGCTTCGGTTGTCATTATAGTTATTATTATTTAGTTCAAAGTTTGTATGTGTTAGTTAGTATTCAAAATAGATTCTTGTGGAGATTTCACCAAAATAGAATATGTAATATAACAGACAATACAATTTTTTCTATCTTTTATCATTACCATTTATTATCATCTAAACCATCGTTTCCAAAATAGATCATAATTGTCGGGAGCTGAATCTACAATGTAATCTGGAGGCTTGTCAATGAATGTGCTATTAACTCTAATCATAGCGGAAACAATATAATTAAAAGATGAGGGGTTTCCAATAATGGCAGGATCAATAAAGACTTGAACCTTGTCTTTTGGCATATCCGAAATTTTGGATAAAGGGAGAGTATAAGAAATATCAGTATTATTAAAAATAGCCAAATACCATCCTTCTTCAATATTTCCAAAGTTAGATCTTGCTCCAAAATTGGGTACAATCACGGTATACAGCTGATCTCTTCTGTCACCGCTAGGAGAACTATTAGCAGCAACAGAAGCAATATAATATATCAACCATAAATATACTGTTTCATACTTTTTATTTTGATTAGCATCTCCTGCTAAATCTATTGTCAACTGTATTTTATTATTATTTATTTGATTTACATACGCAGAAAGAATATCATGATAATCTTCTACTTCAGGAAGTATGTTTGTTTTATAAAGAGTAACAAGTTTTGTGTCTCCCTTACTATCTTTAATATTTTTACTGCCGCTTTGTTCCTGAAATACCGCAGTATTAACATTAGGATTGTTTGAAATATTATCAGTTATGATGAAAGAGAACAATACAAATGATATGAAAGCAGCAGCCAGTACAATTAGAATAACAATAATTGGTTGCGTACTACTTACAAAAATGTTATTCTTAATATTTGTCTCGGCAAATATTTAACACAACCGAATCATAAGAAATGGAAAGGCAAGAAAAGCAATAAAGAAATAGGAAATTAAATGAAAAGATACTATGTACTTATTGTTATTTCCTTTCATAGTTATATGCAACATTTTGTGTGTGTTGTAGGCCAATTATCTTTTCTTTAATGAGATTGTTATGATATACATACAAGAATGACTGGAACAGACCAACTAAATGAGCATCATCACCTCTAAATACAACTTTTTCGTTGTATTTGGGGGCATGTTTGGACGAAACTGCATATAGTTCCGTAACAAATTACTATTGTAGTATTCTATAAGTTGAATAGCCTTTTGTGTTTTTAAAATTCTTATTATGCTGTTAAGCTACCTAAGTCAATTGTTATGTTTGGAGCCATAGGAGTGGTCATTTTACTCCTGATTGCCTTGGCCTTAGCCCAGACAGGTGTACAAGCCGAAACAGCACAGGATATAGTAGATAAACTCGATTCTATCTCAGGTTTCTTGTTCTCCATGATGTTGCTTTCTCTTTTCCCTCTAATATATAAGACAAGGAGAAACGTACCTAAAGTTGCATTAGCAACATTTCTAGGCATTGGAAGCTACTTGCTATGGTTTTCCCATACTCTATTGTGGCTGGACATTGGCCTCAAAGAACAAAGAGCTATAGCATCTGTAATTTGGATAGTTGGTATAGCAGTACTCCTTTCATGTCAGGTCAAAAAAGGAAAGAGAAAGTCGTTCTCGATACTGGTAAAGAAAGAAGCTGTACAGAAGCAAAAAACTAGATGTGCAAGGTGTAAAAGAAAACTAGTAGAATATGGTCATGACTTTGATCATAAGAATGGTAACAGATCTAATAATAAACTTTCAAATTGTCAGGCGCTGTGTACTCCATGCCATAGAAGAAAACATATCTAGCAGCAGAATATAATGAGACTGTTTATTGCTATGTCTGATCATCCCTAGACTATATATATTAGTTGAAGTAGGTAGACGGTTCTGTTTATAAGAAGAGGAATATTATTCTCTTTGCCGTGTATGTTAGATAAATACGCCATTGTAACAATGATATTGTTTACAGCTTTAATTTCGGGCATCTTTTTGTCATCTGTGTCATACTTTCTGCAAGACAAGAAAAATGCTGATGCCCTAGAAAGAAACTATCCTGAAAGCGCCCTGCCTTCTCCCTTAGGACCCGTGATAAAAGACCCTGCTTTAAGAGCAGAGATAGTTTTAAGAGGACTAACGTATGCTACGGATATGGCATTTCTGGGCCCTGATGATATTTTGGTTACAGAAAAAGATACTGGTGCTATAAGAAGAATAGTAAAGGGCGTAATGCTACAAGAGCCTTTGCTTGATGTGAATGTTGCGACCTTTGGTCATCGAGGAATGTTAGGCAGTGTCATTAGCAACAGTTCGCCGCCCTCCGACGACCAAATTCTAGTCTCTGCTATCAATAATAACAATACTAGTGGTAACAGGAATTCAGAATCCAATACTAATTCCACTAAATATGTTTTCTTGTATTATACTGCTATTGAAGGAAAGGATGGTGAGGATATTACCCAGAATAAACAGCCACTGGGAAATGTTGTGTATAGATATAGATTCGTTGATAATAAGTTAATTGAGCCAAAATTATTGCTGAAACTTCCTGCGATACCTGGAGCCATTGGGAATGGTGGCAAGATACTTGTTAATCCATACGATAATAACTTGTATATAACTATTGGTGGAGTGGGTATTGATGGCCATAAAACTAAGGCACAGAATGTTAGGGATGGTG
>DASTUU010000132.1:0-1516 GCA_035759485.1 Nitrososphaeraceae archaeon | reverse complement strand
TCTTTTTTTATGATTTAATATTTCCCTCATTACAAGAAGGAAACAAAACAGACAGAAGCGGGAAGAATGAAGACGAATAACTGTGATTGTCCTTTCTGCGTGGGAAGGCGGCAGCAGATAGATAAACGGTTACGAAACTCCTTAACAAATATAGATAATCAGTTTAAGGAAAGTCAGAAGAAAAATGAAGAGCTATCTAAAACTTTTAAAATGTTAAAACTTATGAAACAATGACATTACTCTCATTACTCACAAACGACTTTGGACTTATGATTATCACAACACTACCACCTGCCGGTTTTCTTCATCAGGATTTGAGAAAGGTAAATCTCTTTTAACCTGTTCTATATCCCAGGAGCAAATTGTGTTGCTGATCTCTCGTTAGGGTCACCAATACCATATGCAGTTTGTACAAACACGAAGTTGGTGCCAATTGTTCCCAAAAGAAGAACAAGAGTCATCGTTCCTACAATACCGAATGTTACAATCTTTTTGCTCTTTGTCAACAGTACTTGGACAGTTAATCATAATAAAAGACATAGATAATATAGTTAAGGTAGCTTTAATTAGTAGACAATTACGGCTCATATAACATTTTAGAGAATTGTCTACCTTTATAAGTAAACCGCAGGAGACTTACCTGCGTTTAGGGCACTTAGTCTTCCTCCTCCTCCGCCCCTCCCGTACTTTCTAAAGTATCTGCATTTCCAGAAGTTCCTCTTGTAGCCATTTCAGCTAATGATATATCATTAAACTCTGGTCTAGAAGCAGGAGAATTATGTCCTGTTTCACAAATCAAATCCAAGTCTTTTGTTGTCACTACACACGCATTATACTCGGCACCTACATTTACAGTAACATTTGGAAATGTCGCAACATACTCTATAATACCGCCTTCTGTGGGGGGATTAATAGTCGACGGAGCCGGAGAACTAAGGTTAGTTGAAAGAGATGGGAATGCATCTGACTCAAACATTTTAACTTTTGATGCTTCTCCATTATTTACAGTCACAACTGCAATTGGGTCTCCTTTGGATTTGTCTACACCAAATATTGTCAAAATAACTTTGAATACATCTTTTCCCTTCCCACTTTCTGCTTGTACTGGATTTACTGTCGTAGTTGTTGTAAGAGGACCTGTTATGGATATTGTAAAAACTATGGTTGTTGCCATCAAATAATACATGGTTGTACCAATATTCATGGAGTAACTAGCACATATTATACGCTAAGGAAATATTTGAAAGGTGGAGACAAGTGGTTAGCAAAAACCAAAGTACAAAATGAAGCAAATAAACAAGTGAAAACCGCAGGAGACTCAACCATGAAGAATGAAGCAAAGACCAAGACTTCGGTCGAGTCTAGGGCTACCTGCGGCTAACTATAAATTTAGCCTTCTAGCCTTATCAATTATCCCTCTGTCATCAGCCTCTACTTCTGTAGTGATATAGAGAACATGGTCGTTCCCTAATGGCATAGTGATACGTTTTATCTTTTCATATTCTGCTAATACGTA
>DASTUU010000131.1:0-2231 GCA_035759485.1 Nitrososphaeraceae archaeon | reverse complement strand
AAGCCAGCTGATAACCCTGAAAGCACATCGCCTGTCCCACCCACTGTCATTGCAGGAGTACTTCTTTTAATAAGTGCAATTCTGTTGCTATCACAGATTATGTTCACCGGTCCCTTAAGGACCATAACTATTTTGTATCTGCTTGTCATTTTTTGGACATTTACAACTTGCTCTCCCTCATCCTTCCCGGCCTCTTCTCCAAATATTCTTTTGTATTCTCCAGGATGAGGAGTAATGATTGTGCCCGTGTCTGCTATATCATCTAATACCGCCGGAATCAGAGCCGAAGCGTCTAGCAGCAATCGCGTACCCTTTTCCCTTAGTCTCTTAATAAGTGATTTCAATGCTTCCGGTCTGGCTATCGTCATCCCCATTCCAATAGCAGCCGAATTAGGTATCTTTGGAAGCATAGCGGTTAACCTGTTGGCAGAGCCGAGAGTTAACTTGTCATCTGACATGGGTAGCACGATTGCGTTTGGCGACATAGCCCTTGTAGGCAAAGTATTTGACCTCGGCACAGCAGTATAGACGAGATCAGTTCCAGATCTCATAGCAGCCAGTGAAGCGAGTATAGGTGCTCCATGATATATTTTATTTCCGCCCACGACCAAAACCGTCCCATTGTCGCCTTTCTTAGATCCCCTTGGACGCGGAACTATGAGACTTTTTACTAGACTAGGACTCACCTTTATTACTTCTGACAATTACAGTCACCTAGAATTTGAGCTATACAATAGATCCTTACACGTCTCTTGTCTAATATAATGGCAGGAGCCATAATTACTTGGTCATTCAAAATGCCGTAGCCTCTTAGATCTGCGCTTTAGCCTATTGCCACATATTGAACATTCGGTTATATTTGGGCCATAACCTTTTCCACAAGTCCCACAGAATGAAATCCATTTCCGGATATGCTTTATACCCTTGGTTACTAAAGGCATTATTGAAATTCCAAGGAGTTTTGCTGTATTTTCGACCGCAAAGTCATCTGATATCAAAGTTTTACCCAACTGATATGCCAATGCAAGCACAGATATGTCAGCTTTCGAAAGCTTCGAATAATCACCTGATTGTATTGTTACACTATACACTTTATTGGCATATTTTTCATCTGGATCTACTATTCTTAGGTTATCAGCTTCGACAAGGATTTCCAATAAAGAATATGAGCCCCTCAAATGTCGCACCTCCTCAAATACTAGAGAAGTAGTATAGCATTTTGTAGATGACAAAAAAGGAAGCCCGGCGTAAAAGGCATTTGCATCTAGGACATACTTATATGAACCCGAGCTTTTCAAGTTGTCTGATCCCCCTTTTTTTCATTCTTAGGAAACACGCGTCTATAGGAAAGCGGGAAATTGTTACCTTTTGTCCCGCTAAAATTCGGTGGGTTTCTTGTCCATCGACCGTCAAAATAGTGTCATGTGAACTTTTTATTTGGACATCTTCTACTGGAAGAACAAGAAAGGGTAATCTATTGATTGGGGCGAGGGGACTGAGTATGATATTACGGAGACTCTCATGCATTACAGGGCCGCCGATTGAAAATGAATGTCCTGTCGACCCTGTGGCAGTAGAAATAATAATCCCATCCATTTTCTCTTCTATCTTATCTCCCATAATTGTGACTGACATTAAAGGTGTCCTTGTGAGATTTACTCTGGTTAATAAAATGTCATTTAAAGCGGGTGACGTTTTAATTCCCTCTATTGAAGCTTGAATGCGCATACGGCAGTCATAGAAATGATTACCTAAGATCAGTGATTCGATAATATAATCGAGAGACCCGCTTCTTAATTCTGACAATACTCCCTTATGACCCCCGATATTTATGCTCAATACAGGTATATGAAATGGAGGAATTCTAAAAGCCTTAAGAGTCGTCCCGTCCCCACCAATTGCGAGGATAAGGTCGAGGCCGAGGTCTTTAACAGATTCGGCACTGACGGATGTCATTTTATCACCACATAGAGGCAGGATTGCAAAGACGTTTATTTTTTTTTCGAACAATAACTTGCTGACCCCTTTTGCTGTCTGATAAGCTTCGTCACTGTTGACCTTGGTCATTATGGCAACATTTTGAATAACATTGGGCATGGTGGGGTGAAACCTGTGTAATATTAGTATTTGGTAAGGCATTTAATATATTATCTATGATTCTTAAGTGTCATATCAAATTCTAATGTAAGTCTCGGTGTGGTTTGGTGGTGATACAGAGGTTTATAGTCATT
>DASTUU010000130.1:0-2639 GCA_035759485.1 Nitrososphaeraceae archaeon | reverse complement strand
CATCAAAGATAACTTCTCTAACAGGTGCAAATAAGGTGTCCATAGGCGAGAATGTATACAAATCATTAGATCGCAAAGTACAGAAAGAATTTCATGAGTTATCGATCTCTGATGGTCGATGGAAATATATCAACTATGGTACTGATAAGCCTTACAAAGTTTACATTCTAAATTCTTGAAAAACATCAGCCTTGTTTAGGAAACAGTATCGATACTTGCTTATTTGACAGACAAGTAGATTTTACAGGAAATAAAACATCTTGATAGAATGCCTTAATCCACTTCACAATTTTGGGAACTCAAGTACAAATCCACGGGGTTCCAAGTCTCAATGTGATAGACACACTGAGAAAACAACCGAAATAATGGCAACTAAACAACTAAATGAAGGAGCATTTTACAATCAGTTAAGTTAAAATGAATATTTGTCACTGCAGAATTTTATAAGGTAGTTTTGGACCATCTGATACTACATGTGATAATCTTGTTCTAGTTTAGTATATAGAGCGTTCCACACTTATCTTGGAGGATAAGAGATTTGGTTGCAGATAAGAAGTATGACGTTACCGTTTTGAAGAAAATCTTCCCTTGCTTAGATGAAAAAATTTGCCATCATGTAGTAAGCATTATCGCTATCCTAATTAAGATAGAAATAGTTCACTCATTCAAAATTAGCTGAGCAGCGTGCTTTGCACTAGCAAAAGATGCATTAGATACTAAGCCCTCTTTGACTACCCAGCCTTTTCTTGACAAGCACCTATCTCCACCCTTGGCATCAACTTCAATTTTTTCATTGACAGCAGTGAGTCTTCCAACCTTTTTATCAGCTGAATTAGAGGAATTTTGATTTCTGATCGATCAACCAATATCTACATATTAGTAAGCCTGGTGAAATCCACCTTGCTAGGATTATATGATTTGAGAATCTTATTGATAATTATGTGTGCGAACTATTATCACTTATATTGATCTGTAGAGAAACTTCTTCTCTTCTCTAAATCTGCCATAGATTTTCTCGAAGCTTCGATTGCTTTCTTCTTTCTAGGTTGTATTATCAGTATGTACAGTGCTCCTATTACATAAACTGACAACAATACTACCTGTGCGATAGTCGTTTCAAGTGTTGGATGAATTCCGGTCATAGTTGCAAGATTAATCTCGAGTCTAGGGATAATACCTATGAGATGGGTAGTTGAGATATAGCCGACCTCTTGGAATTCTCTAGTAGCATTGCCTATGAACGTTATTGACATGTAAGCTCCGATGGCCATCGTTAGTCCAAACAAAACTTTTAGGGGTAGTTTTTTGCCTAGTTTTCTAACCCCCAATGCTACTCCTATTATTACAGCCGATCCCAACACCATTCCAACCATAACGTACCATTCCATATACTTGGCAAAAGATAGTAATGCTTGATAAAAGAGAACGGTTTCGAATCCTTCTCTATACACTGTGAAGAAAGAAAGCATAACAAACACCATTACACTTCCAGTAGTTGTTGCTTTCCATACCTTGGCCTTGACAAATTCAATCCACTTTTTTGTTTCGATCTTATTTAAGACCCAGAAGCTAACCCAGAACAATATTGCGACCGCAGATATACCTGCAATCGCTTCAATTAATTCTCTACTGGCACCAGATATTTCAATAACGTATACGGCTATAAACCATGTTACGGCAGTAACAGCTACTGCCACGATTATCCCATAATATACATGCTTCTTAAACCGCTCATTTCTAGAGGCTTCAAGATAGGTAATTATTGTCCCAATAATTAGTGCAGACTCCAACCCTTCTCTAAATATTATAGAAAATGATGCAGAAAATGCAATACTAGGAGCTATGACGCCAGTTCCAGATACAAGCCTTTCAGATTCATCCAACCCGCCTTTGATTTCTGATGTCTTTTTCAGTACTTCTTCATATCCTGCATCGCTTTGTATTAGATTTCGAAGTTGGGCAAATTTTATTTCCATATCTAGCGTAAAATCTGGATCAATAGGTCTCAAAGGTATCTCCACATTTTCGTAACTGTCCAAATAGGCAGAGCGCGAAATTGTCATTGCTTGCTGAGTTTTTCCTTCCTTGTAGAGCTTCAGAGATTCATCAAGCTTTATTCGAATCTGATCGATATCGCCTCTAACTGCAGCCTTGGCAGGATCCTCTGCTTCCCCCATTTGTCTTCTTTCTCCAGTATAGGTTCCAAAACCCTGACTTAATCCTTCGATATCAGCGAATCTTGGATAGGATTGTGTTATTGTAGTAGCAGCAGTTTGATTTTGATCTTGAGTCGCAAGAGAAGGATCATTATCCAGTAATTCTTTAGCCCTGGAAAGTTTGACAAGAATGCCGTCGACAAAATTCTCTATTGCAGCAGGAGGTTGTTCTTCCCTTAACATATGCCGTAGCTCTTCTCTTATGTCTACTTCAATATCCTGCATTAAAGATGCATTAAGCTTTTCAATGGGTGCTTCGAGGTACTCATAATTATCTAGATATGCTGTCACAGCAGCTTTATTGGCCCCCCTGTAGTCACTACTCTCCTTTACTTCAGTAACGACGTCTGACAGTAGGTTTTTTATATTTGTAAAATATTGAGAACGATTGCTTATTGCAGCGGCTTCACTACCCGCGCCTGA
>DASTUU010000129.1:0-5914 GCA_035759485.1 Nitrososphaeraceae archaeon | reverse complement strand
TGATAACCAAAAATACAGATCCTTATAAAATAAAAAGATGTGTGTCATGTAGAAAAGATATTGGCCTTAACGAGAAATATTTTGCGTATCCTTTATCCTTGCAACAAATTTGCGTTGCTTGTGCGAGAAAGGAAATTCCTAGAATTATTCAGGATTTGTATGCTGATCTAAAAAAGATAAATGAAGAGAGCAAAAAAGTTACTTAATGCTTGGAAAAATGATTTTATTAATAATTGTTAGTGAGAGCTTCTTTGTCGAAACCTCTTTCGTGTCCATACCCAAGTAAATATTTCTGTTTCAATCCTGAAATCACCATCAATAGTGGACAGACATTTCTTTGGGATAAACATGGTAGTTCGTGGTATGGCATATATGGAGAATACGTACTAAAGCTGCGTGACTTTAGACCTGCTGCTCTGGTTAAAAAAAGTGAGTTTAATATTGATGACAATAAAGATGAAATACAATTCTTCTCTTTTCCACGGTTTCCCTCTTGGGAAAGGCGAGTTTTCAGACTTGATGACGACATAAGTAGCATTTTCTCGAGCTTCACTAATGATAATCTAGTATCCGAATTAATAGGTAAATATCCAGGACTTCGCCTTATGCGCCAAGAACCTCATCAATGTATGATTTCATTTGCATGTGCAAGTAATACTAATATTTTCATGATCCGACGAATGCTTAACAATCTTTGCACAAAATTTGGAACTAAAGTAATTGTTGATGACAAGAAGTTTTTCACATTTCCTTCTGCTAAGCGTTTAAACAGGGCGTCCGATGGGGAGTTACATCTTTGTGGTCTAGGATATAGAACCAAAGCCGTCAAAGCAGTCGCTGAAGGTATTGTTAATGGCAGTCTCGATACACATTCTTTATTAAGACTCTCGTATGATGATGCTAAAAACGAACTATTGAAGGTATACGGAATAGGAAATAAAGTTGCTGACTGCATATTATTGTTCTCGTTAGATAAGCTCGAAGCTTTTCCTATTGATGTTTGGATAGCGAGAGTGTTGTATCAAAATTACAGATGGATTTTTGACACTAATTACAAAAACTTGAGTGGAAGAGATAGAAAAGTATTTGGTAAAAAAATTGCAGCCCTTGAATACACGATCCTCTCAAAAAATGCGAGAGATTACTTTGGCAAGTATTGTGGATATGCTCAGCAATACCTCTACTACAATGCACGTCAGAGTGCAGGAAAAAAATGGTGAAATGACAGACCATTTATACTGTAACTGCGTATTTATATTCAGAGCTGAACATAATTAGGTGTATCTTTCTTCAGAATTTCCTAAAGTGGTAGACGAGATACTTTCTTCACATATAAAATGGGGAGCGGATCAAGGTGGTTGTTGCTTTGAAAGGACCCTTCGATCTGAGATTATTTTCCAAACTCCTAGTCCAATCAATAATAATCCAAGTAATAGAGTAAAACCTATAGTACGTCCCATGCCTCCTATCTGTTCTGACGAAAGATTAGCTTGAACAATGGTTACAATTATGCCCACAATTATTAGTCCGCCGTTAATAAAGAGCAATATAGGTATTGTTTTTGCAGACACTTTTCTACCAACTATAAAAGCAATAATTGATATTAATACAGCCCCCCCTCCAAAAAATATTCCTCGAACTTGCTCTTCAAATGGCAAAAAGCCTTTTCCACTCACCCCCTCTGGGGAAGCAATTGAGGCTGATAAAGCGTCCGCTCCATAAATTATCAGGAGGATTAATGAGACACCTAGTAAAGCGATAGAAATTGTAGCCTTATGCATAGCAAAAGATCCTCTTCAATAAACCTTTACTATTATATTATATATTATATTTGACCTATAGAAGGCAGCATCAAGTCTAATCCTGGATGACTGCGTAACCACTCAGGACGTTTATGTTCTAAACTCTCTATTGCAAATTGGATATTTCGAGGATCCGACTCCTGAAGAGTCTGTAAGAGGAGACCAAATATTCTTAGGAATTCTCAGTATGCTCTTTGGGATGCCCAAATCGTACAAAGGTTCACACAGACTAATTGCTTTCTCTCCTACAAGAAACTGTTTCCTTATAACTCTGTACGAATGCTTGCGCTGCATGATCCCAAGTGGGTAGGTTTTTAGCATAAATCAAAGCGTTACGTTCTAGTTTAAGTCGTTCCTCTGGATCTTGTAGGAGTCGAACTACGGTTTGGGCAAAATGAGTTACGTCGTTGGCAACAGCTAAAGCTTGGTAAGTATTCGAACCCAGTCCTTGTGCTCCGACAGGGGTACTAACTATGGCCTTTCCTGCCTGCAGCGCTTCCAAAACTTTTACTTTTACACCTCCTCCTATTCTAAGTGGACAAACAACAACATCCGCCATTCTGTAGAAAGGAATGACGGATTCTACATACCCTGTCACTACTATCTGTCTATTCGATCTCAAAGAGAGAATCTGTGGCGGAGGCTCATTTCCAACAATAAAGAGTTTTGCATCTGGAACAGCTTGCATAACAAGGGGGAATATTTGATTAGAGAAATATAGCGCAGCATCAATATTTGGTTCATATGCAAAATTACCAACCAAGAGAATGCGAGAGCCCGGAGCACGGGCGATTCGACCATTCAATATGTCTCTTTGTCTTTTGGGTGCACGGTTATCCTTTAGGTGATCTATGCCATCAGGAATCAGCTTGATGTTAATATCGGGCTCTAGTCTTTTCATAGCAATTTTGTCCTCGATAGTAAGCGTAACACATGTTTTAGCTCGCCTCCAAAATATTCGCTCCCACTTTATAGTATAGACATACTCCTGCCAATAACGAGATTTCTCTTGGCATGATTTTGATAACAAAAATCTCTGTAATGTTAATAAGTATTCTATATTATGCTCGACCAATATTATGGGGACTTGAAGTCTTGATGGAAGGAGTTGCATAAGGTAATATCCTTCAATGTGGACGATGTCATAGTTGTGCCTCGCCAGTTCGTGAGATATATGAGATCTGGCCGCATGGGACAAATGTCTTTTCATTTGAAAAGAATACAGCATACCTTCTTGCACATCTGTAGGAACGGTCTTGAAGAGGTTCACGGTTGAACAATAGCTGAGCATGTTGTTTACATAGTTGCTATCTATTTCCCACGTTTTGGTTACAGAGCACAGATGTATTTCATATTTTTTGCTCAATCGAGATATCAATTCAAATTCACGTCTACGGCCACCACTAAAAGGAGGAAATGGCAGATGAGCGGTTAAAAACAGCACTCTCATCTAGGTAACACGATATCACCCAATTGTGTTTCAATTGGCAATATTAGGCTTGTCAGTAAAGCATAATAGAATGTTTCCTTTATTGCTATATTCTAGTATTTCTGAAGTCCATGGAACTTAATTTGCAATATAATAATTATTACAGATTGCATAATTTTGCAGATGCATGCCCTCTTGTGTGGCTTCCTACAAATACTGACGTGGATGGCTTAGGTTATTTGATAGCAGACTTTTAATGCACTCTTTTGTGCTGATCCGGCTGATTAATATCTATGTCAGTCATGTGAAGTATACAAATAGAGTATATCACGGACCCAGTAATAGTAGTAAGCATCTGCTTATAGTGCGTCCATTAAAAACGGATGAATTTAGATGAAGAATCAGTTATCCTAGCTATTATTAAGAACCAAATTAGGCTACTATACATACACCTACGGTTCGACAGCCAAGCAAGTTGTTAAAGACAAAAGATGACTAAAACTGTCTGAGAAATGATTTCTTTTTGCACAAAAAGTATACTGTTATTTGCTGCGTTTCTAATATCCACGAACGACAACCAAGCACACTTGCATAAATGTCACTGATGTATTTTGCCGGCTTCTTTTAACCTAGATAACATTCTTAATTCGCCCTCATGAAAGCGCTTCTTGTCATCGTCATTTTCTAGGATTAATGTGGGAACCTTTGTAGGCTTTCCGTATTTGTCAAGAGCGACCGTGGTCACAAAAGCTGTCGCGGCATGGACTCTAGTACTGTCGTCTAGATCTTCAGCATCTACATCGACTTCGACTTCCATCGAGGAATGCCTAATATAGTTTAGCCGTGCGGACAGAATTAATGCATTACCTATAAAAACAGGTTTTAAAAATATTACCCGATCAATGCTAGCAGTGACAATGTTTGCATGGCCAGAATGTCGCTTAGCAACTAGACCAGCAATCAAATCCATATACTTTAATATGACGCCACCAAAAACGTTGCCCTTCGCATTAGCGTCGGAAGGCAACATCATCATAGTCGTTTCCGCTTTGGATTCGGTGTAGTGCCTCCCTATTTTGTTCTGAGAAAAAGCCATAAAGCTACATTAACCAAAATAGTAAATGATATAGCATATTATTACTATTGCGATGGTGACTAAGGGCTGTCTTAGAATATTGTTACCTGGGTCAAAAAAGTGTAGATTTCCTGCTCTACTATTAACTATGTATGAGCAACATAAAGAGGTAAATCCCGAGGAATTGCTCTAAAGGATGGCGCTTGTCAGTGTGTACTTTGTGTCCTATAATAATATAGATAAGTGACAAATATTTGACCGAATGATCCCATCATCTCTTTACTCAGATGAGATGACCGGGTTATTGAGGTTTGAGTTCAGTGTTTCAGTCAAAGTACTCATTTGAATGTTCTTAACACCATTTATGTTTATTATAAAGATTGGTTCCTCATCTTTGACTAATGTTGGTCCCTCTTTTTGACCGCCACATAACCTGGACCGGCACGTAGTCTAAGAAGTCCAAGTAACATCTCGCTTTCCTCCTGAGCGAGTTGCTCCACAGAACGATTGCCGGCCTCGCGAAGCACTCCTTGAGTGATGGTTTGTTTAAGTTCACCAGTGAGTTCAGGATTCCCGAGGGTTTTCATCATAGCAGCAAGTGGGTCCATGAGGTGTTCCATGAAATGCCGAATCCCTCCTTCACCGCCACCGAGATGCCACAACAAACTGGGCCCCATCACTCCCCATCGAAGTCCAGGCCCCCAGCTTACAGCAGCGTCTGCATCCTCAACACTCAATATGCCCTGCTCAATTAGGTATACGACTTCTCTATAGAGCGCCGCTTGGAGTCGGTTTGCAGCATGGCCAGGCAATTCCTTACGTAGGTGGATAGGCTTCTTCCCGATGGCTGCATAAAAAGCTATCGCCTGGTGGATCGCTTCGGGTGATGTTTTATCCCCTCCCACCACCTCGACTAGCGGAATCACGTGTGGAGGATTGAAAGGATGCCCTATGACACAACGTTCGGGATGCTTGCAACCGGATTGGATGACGCTCATGGTTATCCCCGATGAACTAGAGGCAATGATCGAATCAGAAGGTGTGGCGTCGTCTATCTCGGCAAATAACTTGATCTTGAAATCCGGACGTTCAGGTGCGTTTTCCTGCACAAAGTCGGCCTCTGATAACGCTTCCTTCATATTTGAAGTAAAGGTCAGCCTGTCGCGTGTTGCACCTGGCGAGAGGCCGATGATTGTGAGCTCCTTCCATGCGGCATCAATAGCCTTGCCTAATTTGGATTCCGCGTTTGGGTCTGGATTAGTAGCAATCACATCGAACCCACGTGCAAGATATTGCGCTGCCCAGCTCGCACCAATGACTCCAGTACCGATAATAGCGATACGGCGTACCTGTTTATTCAAAGACATAATTCGTTTCTCCTTTTAGTCAAGACTTGATCCCAATTCAGCGTATGCTATGCCGGATAGGTTCCCCTGCGCATAGAGTAGTGTCTTCTTATCCGATCCGTCGAGCTTGGCCGTATAGATCGAACCACCTAGGTCAGTCACAAACATTCGTTCCCCTTTGAGATCGAGAGCTATACCAATTCCCTCCATCAAGTGGGTGAGCAGAATCTCCGGACCCCGATTCTTCGGTTTCCCGTCAATC
>DASTUU010000128.1:0-9332 GCA_035759485.1 Nitrososphaeraceae archaeon | reverse complement strand
GCTGATTCAGTACTTTAAGTAAAGACACAGACGCTTCGTCTTTGTCTGTTGATAATGAGTCCAAGTAATGCTTAGAAATCAGAAAGATTAGTTCCAAGTTGAATACACATATACAAATAAAAGATAAGACTCATTTAAATTTAATAACAGCTCGCACGCATACGATTTGCACCACTTTAAAAGCCTAGCTGCTCCATGGTGGTGGCAAAGGGCTCAGAAGGTAATGGCGATAGCCAAGCTCGTTCAATTTGGCATTTACTACACACATAAACTCAAGCTATGGCTGTTAACCCTCAACTTACCGATGTTAACAATTTCGAGTTGAACCTACGCTTGAATCGCTTAAAAGTAGTCGATACTAAAAGAATAGTTATCTTGATCTATTTGTTTCAGGCTGGATAACCGCTCGTAGGCAGAGGGTTCGACATATATTTCATTCCAGTATCTTAAACATAGCATCTTTTTATATTCTTTAATACAAATGTCTTCCCCTAAAACGCTGTTGCGATAGATGAGGTCAGGCTCATTTATTCCTGCAACTGCACGTATTGGCAATGTTGCTGAGAATCGAGGATTTATTTCAAATACCTTCGCCTCATTTCCGTCAAACTTTACTTGAATGTTGACCGCGCTACGTACACCTAGTTTCATAGCGATTTCTTCGGCAGATTTTCGTGTTATATCAAATGAATCTACAAACGCCTTGTACGTTTGACCAGACTTTGGGAACTTGCGAAGTGATATAGAGGACATAACATAACTGCCACTTTTATCGATAGTTACTCCGGAGGTAAATTCTTGATTTGTACCGTGTAAATATTCTTGAACAATAGGACGCCATCCGTGTTTTTGTATTGCTTCCAGAGCATATCTCATCTCATCAGGACTGTGTACTATGTAAAAATGTAAAGACCCATATCCTTCCCTAGGTTTTACAACCAATGGATAGCCAAACTTTTCAACAAACTCCTCTTTATCTTCAGGCAAGCACGACCTTGCCCTTGGTAGATTATTATTATTCAAGAACCGAAAAGTCTTCCATTTGTCTCTAGCCGTTTCAATTACCTCCGGCGGGTTAGTTATTACAATCGCATTTGAGTTAGATTCAAGATGTGACTTTGCTTGAGCTATCGCAGCTAACTCTATATCGGAGCCAACGTAGACAGCACGAATATCGTATTTAGAGATTATTCCCTTAATCGATCCTATATAATCTGTAGAAGAAGCTGGAGGAATTAGTATGCCATAATCACATCGATATAGCCCCGCCGCCTGATCGTTCATATCTACACCGTAGATTTTGTACTTTACCGGTGAAGCATCAGACATATTTGCAAATTTTAGCGATTTCACTATTCCCTCTCCCACTATGCCTCCTACAGCCGTGACCAAAACATTTGCAAATACTGATTTTTGTTTCATGTCCGCCTTTTTGTTCTGCAATTGACTAGATTTCTTTTGTCAGGATTTAGTCTTTTGAGTTCAAAACCGAGGGGAGCATAAGATTGTCATTTTTGATCAAACTCTGTCGCCACTGGGACTCTACATTTCTCATTCCAAAATTTATTCCATAATCTAAGATACATGGTTTGATTTGTAAAGAATTTTTCACCTTTTCTGCAATCTTAATCATGCTTCGTATCTTCCGTTGTTGCTCTTTTAACAAGAATATCTGAGGAAGAATTGCTTCGATAGATTTTCCATCCTCTACTAACCGATTCCTTTTGGCTAGCAGTGGTTTTATTTCTTTACTCTTGATAGAATATTCTGTTCTTAGTTTTTGTAAATAATTCACGACTTCTTCCTTGTGCTTCAATTGCACATATTCTAGTGCCTCTGACTGACCGATCCCTATATACTTATCATCGGATGGCCATACCAGGGTTAGAGGCATTTTTATAGATAGCTCCTTAAAAATGAGACTGCCTACGATTGTATATCCGATACTTCCTCCGGTGCCAGATGTGTAAAACTCAATCCCAAGTTCTCGAGAAAGTAATAGCAATATGGGAATCGCTCGAGGAGAGAACTTCTGAGCTATTTCTTCAGAAAGCTTCAACATTTGAGCATTTTTAAAACCTATTTGAAGGTAACTTTTACATGACTTGCACTTTCCTCCGAGTATGATTTCTGGATCTACTTTGTGTACCTTAGCCGAGGCCTTACTTCCACACCTGCAATGAATCCAAACGGGAGCATTCAGGTACGCCGTAGAGCTAACGCCTGTGCTTATTTTGCGCTGGGCAAAATAACTTTCAGCCTTTTTGACTGCATTTGAATATTTGTCGTAATTGGAAAGCAAGAACCCAAAACCCTTATCAAAAACTGGCGAGATATCAGAGAGCCTAACAAACAATGTCTTGTAACCCCAGATAGTGTTCACTACTTTAGTCTGGAAGAAAGCATTAAAATCTGCATAACTCTTTGATCTAGCAAAGGCATCCTCCACCTCATCCCATAGTTCGTCAAAGTTCTGCAATAGAAATGTCTTGTCAAAGTTTCTTGTCGATGCATTTTTTATCCATAACTTCACTTCCTTTTTCCAAGAATCCAAGATATTTTTAGGAGGAGGCGCTACATTGCAAACCATCTGCCATCTCGTTGAATTGCTAACAGGTGTTCTAATTTCTAAAACCCCACCCTTATGTCTGATACTCGGTAGCTGGGCCATGCGAATCCATATATCATCTAAAAAATCGTGGTCTACAATTAGAAAGAGATTGATTAGCTTCACATTAGTATTTTTGGATTCTGCAATATCTCTTAGTGTTTCAAGTAGTATGATTTTCTTGTAGACGCCTCCATATGCAAAAAGGTTTGGTTGATGAATTGAAACAAGAATCTTTGAAAATGGGTTGTCAAGAAGACCTAATGATTCAGTAACCCTTGGATTTAGCGTGTTTGCCTGAGTATGAAATT
The DNA here is from genome assembly GCA_035759485.1 of Nitrososphaeraceae archaeon. GTDB lineage: Archaea > Thermoproteota > Nitrososphaeria > Nitrososphaerales > Nitrososphaeraceae > TH5893. The sequence continues at coordinate 6,413 of DASTUU010000128.1, read as the reverse complement.
GTTTAATATATTGACTGAGTCGTTTTCTATTTGCGAGGGTATAATCTGTAGAAGAATAATTTTCATTAAACCGTGAAGATAGCAAAATGTTCAATGCCTCAGTTAAGGTGTCAGGAACAGAGGAAATATACTCTTTGATCGTGGGATTTTCTATACTTTGATATTTGGAAAATAGCGCTCTCACTTGATAACGTGCATGTTCTTCTTTGGTTGCTGAGTTTCCCACCAGCATACTCAAATTCGTCGTCCATATAAATTAGTGTACATGAAGATTCTTCCTTTATACTTCTCTGTCATCGCACATCATCCTTAAGAAGTTCCGATATTTGGTTAATAACTTACTTACCTAATACTATATTGATAAACTATATTGATAAAATATATGCTAACTTGGGACTTGACGGCCAATAACGAAGCTGGGAAAATGGCTAATTAAAGTACAATATTCAGAAGTTTAGACTCATTAGGGATCCCGCAATTGCTATAAATAGTGCCACTATAAAAGAAAGCTGTTTTGCTTACCTTTTTCAGCCATAGATATAAGATCACTAATTTTTTCAAATTGCCCGATCTCTGAGATTGAGTGGGCATCACTTCCCAGCCGGAATTTCACTCCTTTGTCTCTAAAGATGGGTATCCACTCACTTGGAGGCCGATGGTACTTGGCGTTGATTTCTATTACCTTTTCATTCTCGACCAACTTCGACGCTAAAAGCTCGAGTTCTCGGCTGTTCATAGAGAAGGTTGGTTCGGGAGCAAGATGACCAATGATGTCTACATCAGGATTTTCAATTGCTTTTATAAGAGCATTTATCCATATTTTCTTGTCAGCGTATGTAGTATGAAAGCTGGCAATAATCATATGGTTTCTGCTATAGCTTTGTAGACAATCTATAGAACCATCGGCCAAAATTTTTGCTTCAAACCCTGTTATAACTTTTATATTTTTACATTCGCTAAGAGTTTGTATTTCATCTATATATTGAGGCATCCAAGAAGATGTTTTTCTAATGTGTTCAGTAAATGCAAGTGTCTTTAATCCTATTTTTGATGCCCTATCTATGGCATTTTTTATCGTCAAGTCAGATGTCGAGTGATCATTATAGTTAGAATGCACATGATAGTCTTCTTTGGTATCCAGCAGCACTATTTACTGGATAAATAGATTGTTATTCAAAAATATAAATGATAATAATTAAGGATAAATAAGATAATAATAGTGAAGATAAATTTAGCGATACTTATAAATTATAATTCCAATATATTCACGATAAGTATCTTTGATTGAATTCTAGTATCTCGAGATCTCAAGTTGTATTAGTTCCTGGAGCTGCTGCTCCGGCAGGGATAAACACCATTAAATCCTTGAGAATGGCCAACTTTTCAGGTAAAATAGTGGCGACAGATTCTACGTCTCTTTCACCGGGTTTTTTCATGTCTGATGTGAATGAAATATTGCCCGAAGCTGATGCTCATTACTATATCAAAAGACTTTTTGAAATAGTAAAAAAGCATCACATACAAGTTTTAATGCCAAGCTCAGGTTATGATATTTATCCTTACAGCGAGAATCGTGAGGAACTAGCAAAGCTTGGCGCTACAGCAGTTGTGAGTGATAGAGATGCATTAGAGATTTGTCGAGATAAACTGTTAACGTACAAAAAGATGTCCGGCAAGTACAATTTGCCATTTACAACTACAGATCCCAACAAGGTCAGATTATTTCCGGTTATTGGAAAACCTAGGTTTGGGAAAGGAAGCCGGGATGTTGTAAAGATAAATAATGAGGCTGACTTGAGATATATCGAATCTAACTTTAGTAATACTATATATCAGGAGTTCCTTCCTGGGGTTGAATATACTATTGATGTACTTTGTGACATAGATAAGAAACCCATTGTTGCTGTTCCAAGGATAAGACTACAAACAAAGGCTGGCATATCAACCAAAGGAAGAGTGGTAAGGGATGCTGACTTGGAAATAACCTGTATGAATATCGCTCGAGATGCAGGAATCAGAGGCCCTTGCTGCATCCAAATGAAGGGGTCATCCAAAGAACAACTTCAACTAATCGAAATAAATTCGAGACTCGGTGGAGGGACAATTTTTTCAACTCTGGCAGGAGCCAACTTTCCGGCAATGATAATGGATATGCTTCAGGGAAATAAAATCGAACCTCCAAGGATTTCAGAAATAACCGTTATACGCTATTACGAAGAGATTGTAATTGAAAATGGTGAGTGGGACAGGAGAAGAAAAAGTAAGCAGGCGCTTACCGAGTCAAATTTGTTATCCAAGCCACGCCTTGTTGAATAGATGTATATAATGTTGTAATATTCTCCTCAGGAGACCTACTGCAAGAAATTATATTTTCAATCTTTAGGGTACTTGGGATGTCACAAGGCCAGTAGTGGCTAAAACGCATGATTATAACAGCAAAGGCTATGGACATAATAGTTCCAACAAGGATGGCATCCCATCTTCTTTTCTTAATTTTAATTTTTTTTCCAAGTGGCATTTTTCTCATGATGGATATTGCATCCTTCCTTTTCTCAGCTATCATGTACCTATGAACCTCTCATGGATTGTATAATAATATAGTCCAATCTAGTTTATTTTCCTGCCAATAATGAGTGAGTGAGTGAGTGAATGACATTTTATCTCCATGTCTTGTTTTTAATAGTTAACGCAGCATATGGTAATAGCCATGTATATACAAAGGTAGTAAGAACTGTAAAAATCGGCCTATATAGCCACAGCGGGTCACCTGGGTTGCGCAACCTAAAGTCAACTGCGTATATCATTCCAGCGAACATAATCCCAAGAAACCATAGTGCAGTTGACCTAAAATCACCTACAAAAGGAAGCACAAAGAGTGCGTGAAATAGGATATACGGACGAACAAATTTCATTACAGTTTGTATATAATATAGCAGAGCTATCCAGAAAGGCCTTTTCCAGTACATCCCTCCCGTTGAGGATAGACTTCTTATGAAACTTTTCTTCCACCTTATTTGCTGCTTTAGCAAAGCCGAAAGTGTCGTCGGCACTCCGATATTCACTCTAATACTATGTGTATAAAGAACATTCCAATAAGAACGACTAGATAAATCCTGTTTCTGATCAAAGTCAGGGTCAGATGTCATTTTAAGAGTCTGTAAATCATCGTTTCCAGTTTGAAGTATAGGGGGATAATCGATATTGGAAGCGCCACGGTTAGATGTTTTCTCGTTTTTACTATTATCCTTATTATTATCATTATTGAATTCTTTATTTTCAGATTCTTCTTCATCATCATTTTTTTGATTCATGTCATAGGATCGGGTTGGTAGTGGTGGCCTTGTTTCTAATACATATGCAGTCATACGCCTATCTGTACAAAACTTAAATTCTTCTCCAAGAAACATATCGTGTGCCCAGTCATGTATGAAATGCTGAACAGCGGCTCTTCTGTAGAAACTCAATGAACCTGAACAGCAAGTAACAGAAGAAAATGAGGCCTCAGCACCTTTTACTGCTCTACACGCACTATCAACATATACATCTTGCATTTTCTGAAGCAAGTTGCCGTTATGAGCACCACGCACTCGGCCATGTGCAGTTAGCGCTCCTAACTGGCTATCTGCAATGAAGATTTTGGCAGCCTTTTCCACCGCGTCGTGAGCCATGTCGCAATCGCTGTCCATAAAAGCATATACCTCCCCTCGAGCGACTTTGCTTGCTACCTCCACTGCCTGCTTTTTTCCCACGCTCTTTGATAAGTGAAAAACTTGCAACTTGTCAGGGCCCCATTCCTTGCGAATATCGTCTAATATCTGGCCGGTCCTGTCCGTACTACCGTCATTGACTACAATGATTTCCTTATTCTCATAAGTCTGTTTAAGGCATGATTCAACACAGTTTCGAATATCTTCTTCCTCGTTTTTAACGGGAACTACTATTGAAAATAGCGGAGGATTTTTTGGAAGAGGAATGTCTTTTACCTTTGCATAGGGATCGCGATATCTTATGTAAGTAAATATAAGCACATTCAATAAGATAAAACTTGAAAAGAAACTGTAAATTCCAAGTGTGAAATCAATTACATATAGCAGAAGGTACACTTTAAAAGCTAAGATAACAGTAACGGCTGCTATAAACAGGTACCTGACAAGCCAGCGTTTCTTGTCTACCTCCCTATAATGTGATTTTTGTTGAGTTTGAAACAACATGGTTATCTATTATCACCGTTATTATCGGTTTTAGTACAACATTGAAAATAGGGACAAATGATCAAATAGCTTAAACTGGCTAATCTGAGCACTAAATGCATATATGACTTACTGCAATAAAAGCTTAGTAGTTATTAACCCATTAGAAAGAATCCACTGATATAATTTTATATGAAAGGAGATCCTAGCATAGAGTGGATATATTCTGAGCTTAAAAGGTGATACTTAAACAATATGCGAAACCCACAAATACGTTATTGACATCAGTTGCATGTTCTCTTGTACTGATGTCTCCATGAAGTGGAGCTTACCTTGGATAGCAGACATGCACATATTATATGTACATCCCCAAAATTCAACACGCCAGAACCATTATTATGTAATACATCCTTTGTTATGCATACGTATAGATCCTGATTTATCTTATTATGTCTAAAAAGGTGGGTTAGCATTTCTATAATCATAATTGGAAATGAAAGCGTTTAAAATTGGATTCATAGAACAAAGGCTGTGAAAGAAATCCGGCTGACTAAAATAACTTGTCACCGGTCTATGCTTATTTTGTTAATACCTTTGCTTCTAGCATCCTTTACTCATCTGTGGAATCCTCTTGGGTTTCCCTGGATACACGAAGATGAGGGACATTATATGCGCAGGGCCATGCATACCTTGCAGGGCCTCGGACCCCAAGAAACAATATCTGATTTCGACCATCCATTCGACCACCCATACTTTGGCCAACTATTTTTATCCAGTATATTAAACTTAATTGGGTATCCCGATACACTAAAGTCACAATCGTCTCTAAATGATGGACAGTCTATTGGAATGCTTTACTTAGGACCTAGGCTCTTAATAGGAGTACTAGCTGTTGTTGATACTTTCTTAGTTTATAAAATAGCCGAACGTAGATACAATTTACGTGTCGCTCTTATTGCATCTACCTTATTTGCAGTTATGCCCCTAACATTGCTTCTCAGAGGTATATTTCTAGATAACATTTCACTGCCTTTTTTGTTATTATCAATTCTGTTTGCAGTGTACAGCAACAATAACAAGCAACTTCGTGACCCAAACAGAAAAGTCCTTTTGGTTGTGCTTTCAGGGATCTTTTTAGGGCTTTCTATATTCACAAAGACTCCAGCATTTACGTTGATCCCCCTAATAGGTTATATCATTTACACGAGTAATAATAAGAGTCGCAGGTCTTTTGCTCTTTGGCTCATACCTGTAGTTATGATACCTGCAGTTTGGCCAATCTTCAACGTGTTGTCTGGACAATTTGACGAGTGGCTAGAAGGCATAGTCTGGCAGGCCGCCCAAAGACCTGAAAGGTCACTAACAAATGCCATAATTGATATCATACAGATAGACCCTATATTTACTGTCTTAGCTTTAGCCGGATTAGCTTACACAACATTTGCAGAAGTTCGAAGTAAAAAATTCTTCATCACGTTATGGATAATTCCATATATGATTTTTCTTTACTTGATAGGCTGGGTATCGTACTTTCATTGGATTATCTTGTTGCCTGGGTTCTCCATTTCTGGGGCTGCAATGATGAATGATTTAATACGTAGAATCAGTAGGGGTAGTGAAATCAGGCGCGTATTATCTGATACTATAATTATTTCCGCAATAGGTATTATCGGACTGATTTTTTCTACAATGCTAATAACAATGAACGTTACTTCCTCGTATTTTGACCTATATTCATTAGTTATTCGATACCTATCAGACAATAGTCCAGATGGCAAAACCATTGTTGGTCATCGTTGGACTTGGGCCTTTACTTGGATACCTCGATACGTGTTTGAAGAGACGATCTATTTTGAACATTTTAATAGTACAGCTCAAATCAAAACTAAGAAATTTTTGCTATTAGTCGATAGTTATGTGAAACGCCATTTATCCGATAATGGTGTAGATTCAAAAGCTCCCATTCTTGCACAAATCCTATATAACAATTCACATTCGATAAAAAGAGTAGAAGATAAATCTGTATTTCATGATAAAGGCTCCTATCCGTACACATTTATGTCACAAAATCGCGGAATAGGAAGATACTCACCTGTAGAGATCAGAGCAAATTACTAGAAGCTTTGTGACTTAAAGCAGACTTGCACTTTAAATGAGCTCAACGGTAGAGTGCAACATGTACTGATGAGTTAACCCATTCTGACTTTGTCTACGTATATAAAA
>DASTUU010000127.1:0-3980 GCA_035759485.1 Nitrososphaeraceae archaeon | reverse complement strand
GGGACTAGGAATTGGATCAAAACTTGTAAGGTATGCCACTAATCATGCCATTTCAATACAAGGTTGCAAAAAAGTATTGTTATATTGTTCAGAAGAAACTAGGCCTTTCTATGAAAAATTGGGATATAGACCAGCTGGGGGCACAGTAGTTATGAAATTTGAAAGTTTATAGTACTAAATCTTTTCTACTCTCCACGATTGGCCGTAAGATATAAGAAAGTACGTCAATGGTAACTATGGAGCTTTCTTAAGTCGATATACTTACATTATTACTCCTGAACGCGGTTTCTGCTTATTACTCGGTGTTGGAAAAACGAGTTGTAATATGTGTCCATATATCTGTAAACTGTTAGCATAGAGAGCAATCCTATTGTCGAACCTCTGTTATGAATGTTATTCAAAATAAAAAAGAATATTTTATAACCTTATTGGAGGAGCAATCTAGAAAAGCTATGCAACGTACCCAAATTGCACCGATCAGAATAAAAAATCTTGGATTATCACACCATTGTAATTATATGTAATGATGAAAAATGGTTAGTGGCCAGATTCATTCTTTTTTCTTTCACCCCTTCCGGTATGGGCTATCCTGGAATGTGTTTTTAATCTATCTTTATTTTCGAAGCTCATTTCACAATGCTTGCATTTGACGTCTATCGCCTTATCAGAATGTTTGTTATCTTCCTTTTTCTTCTTATTTCTTTTAAAAAATTTTAGATCCATTATACCATTTCTGGCTACTAATGCAGATTTGGTTACTTAACTTATACTTAACATAGTTAATGAAGTAAGTGTACTTACGATACCTCTCCGAACCGAGTATATCACTATCAACATTTGAGTTAGGTCACCACGATTTGGACAGGATAGTTGAGAAAATATCAAGCCGCAGGAAGGCTCCTCCTCCCGTGGTCTTCACACATATACGCTACTATTGCACAGAAGGGGAATTTGAAAACAGTATTCTCTAACTTATCTCTCGTTCTGATCCAATGCATATATATTTCATATATAAAAATACTATCCGAAAAGCCTAGCTCTTCTGCCTTTACACGACATTCTACTCTCCCATCTGGTTTAGATTTTCTTAGGCCTTTTTGATATTCTGACTTCTGTTTCTCATACAGGTCTTTATCATAATGCACGATCTTATAATAACAATACTGATATTCATGATGCTGACTCTGGTTGCGAATATTATGATTATCTTCATACACCTCTTCCATTTCTTCTAATATTTTTTGTTTATTCTCAGCATCGTATTGTTTGGATAATTTTTCATACTGTAGTGTTAGCTCTGGATCGTTTCTCACTATGTTGCTAAGTATTCTTATATTCAGGTGAACTTTGGGAATAAATTCTGCGAACTTGTCTAAAAAGTTGTTTATCCCCTCTATCTTGTCTTTTATATGTTTGGGAGAGACGTAGTTTTTTCCCATCAGGTGTTATCCCATAGAACTTCTTTGAGGCTGCTTCTGGACTCGTCTCCTTGGCATATTTGGTTATTGTCACCCACTCAGTCAAGGATCTTTTGTATCTGTCGTCAATAGCGGATTTCATTATCTGAGTAATAAGCCTGATACCCTGTATGCATTCAGAGATTAACTTCCATATTTCTTGGCGACGATCAGGAAATTTATCATATATAGCCGTGCTCATACTACAAAAAAGAAGAATATTTTTCTTGAACTCAAGATTTAAGCCAAGCACCTCTTTCTGCAGTCCATATGACTTAGTACCTTTTTTTGGTCTGGGAGATTCAGGTGCCAGACCTGGATAGATAACTGGTTGATTTATATCCCCAGTAAAATCAAAAGCATTCCATATCTTTGAAGGATTAGAATACCTATTGATAGCGACGTAAATGGAAATCTTCAGGTGCCTTCAATAATGGTATGGCCATCATTCTAGGTAAGGTATGGCATAACCCAAGTAAGTCGGGACTATATCTTACCGGAATTGATCTTGACAACCAAAAGGCAATTGAGGAAGTGGCAGTTAACGGCCTTGAAGAATTGGCTAAAAAAGTTATAGTCGAGCAGCATAAAGACGATAAAACAAAGGCTCATGTATTGTTATCTTCACATAAGCCCTTTCCAAAAAAGAGCAGCGACAATCATAACGATTTTTCGACTAAACTCAGTAACAATCAAGTCCCTGCTATAGAGGTAAAAGGCCTGGGATCACATGGTATTTTGTTTGTTACGCCATCTATTCATAAAAATGGAGAGTCGTATCAAATTATTGGCACCAAGGAACCTGCCATTGTGGATGACTTTGTATTACATATAGACAATATTTTGGGCAAATATGAAATTCTATATCTAGACGCTGATATAGGAAATGGTAACGCACAGGTGCCAATTGAAGATCTGTTTAGAAAAGACCTCAGAATATGTGAAGGGCATAACCGTCATGAGGCGCTTATGCGTGTAATGGAGTCGCTTATTGTAAGAAACTCGGGAATTCTATCTCTTGAGGAAATTAAGTCGTTGGCACAACAATGGAATAGTCGACACTGCAGCCCACCATTAGATGACAAAGAAGTGCAAAAGCATTGGAGGTGTGCAACAGAATTTATTGCTAGAAAAAACCCCGATGATGAAAACGAAAGTGATGATTTTAGTACTAAGAATAAATCTTTTACTTTTATCCCAGAGGAATTAGCAGTGTCCGAAGCATTACGCAGTAAGACAGGATACGTCAAAGTCAAAGGTCAGATAGTGAGTCAGTCTTCGGTTTACAATATGATATCTGCCATTAACCTTAATTGTAATAATAGTAGTTGTGGATATCATAACTTTCTAGACTATCGAAACAAACCAATATTGCAGCCGCCAGTAAAAGAAGTTGGCAAATGCCCAATTTGTGAAGAAAGGCTCGGGTTAAGAGCAGCTTATCAATATACAAGCACAGTAGACATTGAACTGCAAAACCCTCTCAAATTCAGTGAAATAGAGTGTATCTATCGGTTATTTGAAAAAGATACTGAGAATATAGTTGTAGGTGAAATAGTTGAGGTCATAGGCGATCTTCATGTTACAAGAAAGAATGATAATAGCCTGAATAAGCCGGTCACAATGCTTTATGCCAAATCTATCGAATATCAAAGAAAAGACAAAACTGAGTTAACGGAGAAGGACGTCGAGGAAATTAAAAGTTGGACTAAATCTATACAAAATGAAGGTAAGAGTCCACTGGATACATTGGTACAGATGTTTGCTCCTCCAGTAATAGGGAATGAACACGTTAAAGAGGCTCTTCTTATGGTGGCTGCCAATGCAGGAATTCCTAATGATAAGAAAAGAATCCCTAAACGTATGCGCCTAAATGCCCTTCTAATAGGTGATCCTAGTCTTGCAAAATCCACATTACTATATGAAATTGTGGGGGTTATTCCAAACGCCAGGTATGAAAGTGCACAAAGTTCCACCGGACTTAGTCTAACAGCGCAAGTCAGCAAAGAAGAGGGAGGCCTATTCAACTTAAGGCTAGGGCCTATCCCTATGGCTAATGGATCGCTATGTGCTTTAAATGAAATAGGTCAAATGCCAATATCTGACCATAAACATTTCCTTGATTTTATGGAAGAAGGGGAATCTACAATCAACAAATACGGTATTAATGCCCGTATAGTTGGAAATACATCAATAGAAGCATCTGCCAATCCAATCAATAATCAATGGATCGATGCAGATAGAATTGATAATAGAGAATTTCCAACACTTACCCAGATAATCCAGAGGTTCGATATAATCTGTGTATTTAGAGAAACAACAGACCCAGAGACTCTAAGACAGTTTGCAAAAAAGATTGATGAAACTGCAAGGAATAATGAAGATGGCGTTTATGACGGCTTTGAGGAATTTGTAAAAAAATATCTGATGTATGCTAAAACATATTGTCCTACTATATCTGAAGGGGCCAACACAATGTTAACTGAATATTGGATTAAAATGGCTAAAGTCGGAATAAGGGGG
>DASTUU010000126.1:0-4067 GCA_035759485.1 Nitrososphaeraceae archaeon | reverse complement strand
TCAGGGTCATCTATAGGACCACCTGGGAATTGGCCGCTGTTGTAACCGCCGGGCCCAGTTACAACAAACTCAAAGTCAGACGGTATAAGTGGACGTCCAGACGGTATAAGAGGTGGATCTTCCAGCTCTTTACAAACAAATAACGTTGCTGACTCTTCTGGTGGTTCTTCTTCTGATGTTTCTATTTCAATATCGTTTGTTGCTATAGCAAGACAATCAAATCCTGCTCGTTCTACGTCGTTATCATCACAATCAGCTATGGCAGCCGCTGAATCATCTTCTGCTTTTTGCTTGTTTTCATCATCACCATCATTATCTGCTCCTGCATACACTGCTGGTATAGTTGTTGTTAGAGTTGTCAAAATTGTTATCATTACTAACATCAATGCTAATACAGTTTTTTTTGTTATTTCCAATACTGGTTTCTAAGACTAACTTTTGTTGTCACCGCATTAATGGAGTTCTGCATAATTGCATTTAAAAAATGACAATAAACTTCTGGTCTAGAGAAAGTATTCCTGATAGTACTACTACCAAGTTTTAAACTAAGAACTAAAAGAGTGTTGTTCGTCTTTTTTTAGGTACACTAATCACAAGTATGATAGAGCTGATTAACTAGAAGTGAGATGTATTTCGTGTGATAGCCCCGACTATAAGATATTAGATAACGTAGGAAATCGCAGATATTACAGGTGTAACCGCTGCGGGTTGGAGTGGAATAGAAAAATAGAACAGATTGAAGCAAACAACAAGGTCAACGAGGACTATTTACGAGGATTACCAAGAAAGTGAACTTACTTATTAGTTAATTCTTCTTTCTCGCTTCTTCTTTTCCTTCTTTTTTCCTTATCATATTTTCGCCGAGTAAGATAGTCGGCTATGTGCATTAGAACTATTCCAAATCCGTACATAAACTAACTTACACTCAATAGTATGTGAACCTTCTGATCCTGCTTGCGTTATAGTGTACAATCTCAGACATAGGTCACGACGAACCCATGGGGAACGAAGAACGGAAAAGTTACAAGCGTTATCTTTTAGCCATTGTATTATTTTATTAAACGCTACCTCTTTGGCATTTAGTTCTGAATCCATCTTTACTTGTCTATGAATTCAGATAAAACTATATTGAACTTATCACTCAGTCAAGAAATGTCTTATAACTGGCATAACAAACTTACCTATGGAATTGAAGAATTGCAAAGGAACTTACAAGACGCTGAGGAACGCGTAGGGAATGATGAAGACGTGACGAAAGTATATCAAGAAGCATTGGATAGTGTCTCAAAGTCTAGAGAGGCTATTAGTCGTTTTGTTGGAACCTTCAACAAGAAATACCCAGGTAAGGATGAGGAAGAGGTTTAACTTATGTGAACCTTTTTGCAATTATTATCTAACATTATAGCTCTTGTTAGATAGAAATATTTCTTATGACAGAACTGTTAGACTGTTAAGACTTGTGGGTAAAGAAAGATAGAGATAAAGAACTTAGTCTTCTACTTTAGCGACGGTTAGAAAACGTTTACCGTCTTTTTCACCAGTCTCCCATCCAAATATAGAAACTGTTACTAAATCTAAATAGGAATAGGACTAATAGCAAATCCTGTCAATGCGCATATTGCAGAAGCCAGCGCCAAATCAGAGATTTACAACTGCGAAAACTTTATTATGTCATCCCCTTTAATTTTTTTTATATGTATACATCAAAAGGAAGTAATTTGTTTATACTAGTACTCGTCATAGTTCCGGCCGTGGCTCCCTTTTTCTTTTCTTCATACGCGCAGAGAGAAAAACCCGAGGATAATCCGTTTGTTGTTGTTTTTACGGTGGCGGGAGTAGATAAGGACACCGGCTTTGTAGCTAATTGGGTTACTGCAAACAATGTAACAAGAATAGCTTACTATAATGCATCTGAGGTCGATCTCAAGGACACTAATCCACGCACACGTAATGACGGTTTCGTAGAGGGGGCGGTAACACTTCCAAATGGAACTTTGCAGGTAGGTGAGGAATATACAGCATGCTCTATAATATTCAAAGATGCGCACGTAACATGCGATAAGGGTTTCAACGCGCCTACGAATAGAGCAGAATTTGCTGATGTATCGATACCATCGTCAAGTAGAAAATGATAACACGAGAGTTAACTATCCAGAAACCCCTCCCGTAGAAGAACCGCCTGAAAAACCACACCTGCCGGGGGCGGGTGATAATTCTTCCATTTTATCCGTTACTACCGATATATACGTATATCAAACCTATAGCAGGTAATAATTCTATACAATAAGGTGATTAATGAAGCCACAGAACCAGCAATTACATATACAAAGCTGGCGGCTAATGATTTGTACTTAACTTACTTTCTTTATTTTTAGTGAATTATACCAAGTTGCAAAATATGAAATGAATATTGAAGTAAGGAAGGAATAGTCATTAAATTCAGATTAACTAACTAGAAGCTTGCACGTCGATCATATGATATCCAGTTGCACCATTTGGAAAGGGTTCTCTTACTTCTCCTGTCTGAATTTTTCCAGTCTTGTCCGTTGCTCTCACTACTATCCTGTAATTGGCTTTGCTTGTAACATCTAATTCAGTGGCCCAAATAATCCAGCTATAAGGAGACAAGGGGTTTTTGATCCTTGCATCCTTCCAGGTGGCGCCGCCATCAGTGCTTACTTGAACTCTTGATATTTCTCTATCTCCTGCGAATGCAACACCTGCGATCGGTATTTGTTCGCCAACTACAATATTTACAGATCCCAAATTCCTAAAAATTTTCCTCACTGGTGCGTTTCCCGGGATAACAATATACGAATGAGTATTATATTGTGCATTATTCGCCCAGCCCTTTTTTTGCCAATATCCTTCGTAAACTCTATCAATCAATTTAATCTCTGTTATCCATTTTGGATTCATCATTCCGTACAAGCCAGGGATAATAGCTCTTACAGGATAACCATGTTTAGCGTTGAGAGTCTCACCGTTCATACCATGGGCCAGAATAGAGCCTTCTTGAAATCCTCTCTCCAAAGGTATTCCAACATCATAGCCATCTGCACACCTAAATACAATATATTTTGCATTGGGTTTTACCCCAGCTTCATCAAGAAGATCCTTAAATCTAATTCCATTCCAAATTGCAGTACTGATAAAATCATTTGCTATCTTGTTGCTTACACATTCAAGTGTAGCAATTTGTGGTACCGAAGGCCTAGCCTTTAATTGTTCGTAAGTGAGTGTTAGAGGTCTACTAACTAAACCCTTGACTACCAATCTCCAAGAATTTACGTCAACAGTTGGAGGTACTGGATTAATGTCTACCCGGTAGAACAGATCTGTTGGAGTTATTTCTGAGGCAAGCAAAGCTGTAAGTCTCGGGTCTTCAAATCCTGCAGGTCTAGGTTTTGAGGCCACCTCTGATTCTAACGGCAGACGCGATTGAGCGCTTTCCCGAGGAAATAGAAGATTATTTAGACCTAGGTACAAAAGGGGTATGACAACAACAGATGCAAGTCCTGCTTTAATGAGAAGTCTTCTGTTCTGATCTACTCCTGATGATACTGTAGTTTCAACAGAACCTATTGTTTCTTTAGGTGCGGCTTTTGGAGCTCTTAGTTGAATATTTCTATAAAAAAATGCTGATGTAAACCCAAATGCGATCTGAGGTGGAATAAGGTACATGATTATTGTCTGAAGAGAAAGGGATTGAATCTCAATGTCTGCTACAGCCATAAGTACAAATGATATAATCAACATAACAACATAAGATATTCCTGATGATATCGCTGCAGCTAATAAGAATGAATTACCTGAATTAATCTTGATATGAATCTTGTAGACAATTAAACTTACTATGCCGTATACTACAAGATTAACGATTAGAGCACCAATAAATGCAGAATACTTTGCAATGGGACCTAATGTTTCAACAGCCTGTGATTCAACTTCTCCAGGAGTAAGTGAAAATAAGGTTTGAGATGCAAGCTCTGGAATGAACATTGCACTAAAAAAAGTTCTTAATGCTAATGAAACGGCAATAGCTATGGCACCACTTACAAGTCCTA
>DASTUU010000125.1:0-2111 GCA_035759485.1 Nitrososphaeraceae archaeon | reverse complement strand
ACCACTGTTATAACCCACTATGAATTTTTACCGTTGTTAATGTATTCTGAAATATCAATATCATTACTGCCAGGTATTCGTGCAATTTCAAACCTTTCCTTTGATTTAAGGAGAGTAGCTGTAGCATCTATTCCTACCTTGGCTGTGACTAAGTTATCCTGATCACTTGATGGATCCAGACTCGATCCCTTTGCATTAGTAATTATGACAATTCCTTTGTCCGCCTGACATCTTGTCGAGATAGCATATTCTACGGCGACAGGATTTATTGGATTGATATCCTCATCTACCACAATTGCCATTTTAAGCGAGGGGTGTGAAGCAAATGCTGCCAGAATAGCATTTTTGGGCTCCCCCTCGAAGTTTTTACGAATTTGAATTACAGCATCTAACCAATTGCTACCTCCTTCTGTCAGGTAAACAGCATATGTATTTGGAACAACATTCTTAACTGCTTCGAACATTTTTGTTTCAACAGGCAACCCCATTAATAGGCGATGCTCTGAAAAACCTGGCAAAATATCATGATACACTGCGTTATCTCTAAACCACATCTTGTTTAATTCAAATACCGGCTGTTTACGCTTAAAGTCATACGTTCTCAACATTTCAACCATCCACTCCTCGTGGGATACATCTTTTAGAATCCTACCTTCAAGTACGATTTCAGCATGGGCAGGAATAAGCAGCTGCGTATAGTGGCTTTTAGATAATGTGAGTTTACCGTCAAGCAAAGAATTTGCAATTTCCATCTCGTCAACACCATAAGCTGCCTGATATGCTGCGGCAATGATTATTGCAGGATGAAGGCCAATGGCAATTGCTACTCTAAGATCTTCATTATGTTCTTTGGCGAACAAAAAGCATCTGTGCAAATGTCTCCCTTCCACCATTCTAATGGCCATATGTTTGGGGTCCAATCGCAAAAGCCTGTGTATAGAAGAATTTTGGTTTCTGCTTTGAGAATCCCTTGCGAAAACTACCGATGATGTAATATAAGGGCCGGCGTCTTTTTCAAAATGGGTAATTATGGGTAAACCAATCAAATCATTGGAATAATTATTATGGAAAGAGGCCTGTTCCAAATTCTTATTTGGAGAGGGGAATTTTGAAATAGATGACGTTATTCGAGTATGAATCTGTTTTTCGTCCTTTACTCCAATGCTTAGGCAAAACCTCTTGCGAGTCCCCAGCACATTGCAAGCCACACTTATTTTACTACCCTCTACTTTTTCAAACAAAACCGCCTGTTTTCCCTCAAACTTACTTCCTACCGCAGGAAGCTCAAATCTCGGGCTCACGGTCTTCTTTATCTTTATGAGCTCGCCTATATCTTCTAAGTCCCTAAGAAAATTACGAAAATTATTGCTATCATCTATGGTAACGCTCGATCTCTTTCTTCTTGTTATCTCCATTATGCTTCCCTCCAACTATGTTCATAATATCCCCCATTATTGCCTTCATATCCTCTAAATTCAGTTGGTTCTTAGTGTATAACGATACTATGCAAATTCCATTGATCATTAAAGATACCTTTTCTGCGATCGTATTGGTAAATATGGAATGATATTTACTGGGAATCACCGTAGCCGTATTGCTTTTATTTGAAGAGCTTATTGAAACAGTCAATGATCCAATCCTATCGGCTCCTTCCATCACCCCTATAAACAATCCATTCTCAAACGAAATACACTTTAAAGTAAATGATTTCCGACTTTCAGTTGTTATTTTCCTTATTTCTAATCCATTTGTATCCTTCATCTTTGAAATTGGTCTATTGTAGACGAATGGAAATAGGTTTGACAATATGGGAGCTCTGTATCTTTTTTCTTGCTCTTAGTTTAGCCTTATACTTTAAGTTGCGGGGTTTCGTTCTTAATCGGTATCCACAACAGGGACACCATAATCCATCCCATTTAATGAATATCTCACAAATTTGACAACGTTTTTGACCACTAGCGTATCTCCCCGAACCTACAGGCTTTTGGGCCTTGTGACGAATACATATACCTTTACAAGTCATTCTCTATCCTGGTAAAACTTTACCTGAGAATATATGGCGTTAGATACTATTTAAAGCTAGTTAAGTAATTTATGACTAAAAGATGGTC
>DASTUU010000124.1:0-12887 GCA_035759485.1 Nitrososphaeraceae archaeon | reverse complement strand
TTCTCGCACCGTATCCATAGAAGGCTATTAAGAAGAATGAAGGAACTAACATTAACTCAAAGAAAACATAGAATTCTATAAGATTGGTTGCCAGTACAGTGCCTAACATACCCATAGAAAAAGCTAAGTATAACGCAAAATAGAGACCGACCTGTGTGTTCACATACTGTTTAATTTCTTTTGGAACAGAGGTCGCTAATTGTGATTGCGATGTGTGATCTCCGGAAAAGCTATCCTGACTGTTATTTGTATTATTGTAGCTTGTTACTCTCTCGTTTTTAGATGTACTGTCCTGTCTGTTGGTGCTGTACTGGCCAGTTTTATCACCAGAGTCACTCAATTTATTGTTTGCATCTTTGCTACTATTATTAGGACCTGTACCAAAGATTTCCTTTGCAGATTCACCGACTTTGTGTATCATGTATGGTTTAGAATATAGCGCGAGAACTGTGCATAGTATGTAAATTATGAGAGCAAAAGGAAGACTTAGACCATCCAACCTGAGTCCAAAGTTACCAAACTGACTCCATTGATAACTTTCCTGGTATGCCTTAGGACCTCCAACTCCCAAACCCATTGCCGGGATTAGAAGCAAAATAGTGGAAATGGCAAGTATAAAAAAGGAAAACCATGTTGCAACATTGATTCCTAGTTTCTTGCAAAGAATATAAGCCAAAGGAGATAGTAATAGTGGAATAAATACTGCAGCTAAAAGGAATGTCATTTTTTAAGTCCTATCCTCTCATACTCTTAAATTCTTCCACGTCTATTTCTTTATACAATCTATAAGCTATTATTATTATTCCTAAACCAACAGCTACCTCGGCTGCCGCAATTGCTATAGAAAAGAGGGTAAACACTTGGCCTTGAACATTGCCGAGATTTCTCGAAAATGCAATCAGATTCAGATTAGCGGCATTTGCTATGATCTCTATGGAAAATATCATTCGGATAGCATTCCGTTTTACTACTATCCCGTAAACACCTATGGCAACGAGTATTAAAGATACTGTAATATATTCAACTAGCTCGTTCATCTCTCTGACCAATGTCCTCCCTGCGTGCCAACGTGAGCGCACTTATAATAGAGCCGGCTAACGTCAAACCGATAACCACTAGCGCTGGTGAATAGTAGGTAAGCATTTCCGTCCCGATAAGTCTGAAGTCAACGGGGGGAGACTCAGCATTTTCAGACCTCAAAGTATTAAAACCAGAAAATAATGCTATTCCGCCCATTCCTCCCATAAAAATTAGCATTAATATAATTCCAGCGGCCTTGC
The DNA here is from genome assembly GCA_035759485.1 of Nitrososphaeraceae archaeon. Taxonomy (GTDB): domain Archaea; phylum Thermoproteota; class Nitrososphaeria; order Nitrososphaerales; family Nitrososphaeraceae; genus TH5893. The sequence goes on along the minus strand of DASTUU010000124.1, from coordinate 11,607 downwards.
GTCCTCTATCTTCTTTCCTAGAAAATAACGCCTGGGTTCTGACCAGCATAACCGTAAATATAACAAGTACAGCAACTGCTCCTACATATACTGTGATTTGAAACATTGCAACAAAAGGAGAATCTAAGAGAAGAAAAAACCCCGCAATCCCAAGCATAGAGATTGCCAAAGCTATTGCTCCGTAAATAAGTTCGCGGCTCTCCAGTGCAACAATTGCTGAACCTATAGTTAACGTAGCTATACCATAAAATGCTGCATCAGCCATGTGTCGCACCCATCTTATCAATTTTCAATTCTGTATCACCATCATATTTCGGCTTGACTAAATGAAGATAGTTCATAATCATCTGTCATATATAATGTAGAGCTACTGGCACCTGTAGGATTGGCTATGTCAGTACGTGTGATATCTAGCGTCTTTCCTTTTGTATCAGGTGTTAAAGGTGACGTCATCGTGACGTAAGCATCCCTTCTGGTCCTAGAATACCACTATAGACCAACGCTAATGCTATGAAAACATTTATGAAAGACAATACTATCAGTTTGTACCATCCTGTGTGAAGAAGAATATCTATTCGGATTCTAGGATTAATTCCTCTTGGTAAAAGCATCAACATAATCATTCCGAAGGTTTTCAATGTAAACCAGAATATAGCATTGGCTGTGACTTGATTATAAATACCTTGTAGTGTCAGCAGTTGCATCAAAGGTGTCTTTTCTCCCGGGGGTCCTAATTCTTGTGGGAATAGTTGAGGTCCTGTCCATCCGCCTAGGAAGAGGACAACAAATAGAGCGCTCAGAGCATACAACTTGATATATGTCCCAAGCTGAATCAATCCGTAAATCATGCCCGACGTTTCTGTAAGCCATCCTGCTACGATTTCCGATTCTGCCTCTGGCAGGTCAAAAGGTACCCTTTCGACTTCCGCAAGAGACGAGATATAAAATACAAAGGCGCTTATTGGAAGAAACAATATGTACCAGTAAGGTTGCTGAGCTAGTGTTATGCCCGTCAAATTGAGAGTTCCAGCTAACAGCACAACTGACAATGCAGAAAGGATAAAGGGGATTTCAAACGCGATTAGCTGATGCAACGCTCTTAATCCTCCAATGAATGGATATTTGCTGTTACTTGCCCATGAAAACAAGAGTTCTATAAGAGGGAAAAATCCAAAAATAGCAAATATAGCTATTACGCCTACATCTAGGTCCGCAACGACCCAACCAGGAGCCACTGGAATAAGGGCTGTGACAGCCGCTGCAGATGCTACAAAGGCTATCGGCGCCGCCCAGAAAATTGGCTTGTCTGCTCCCGAAGGTACAATTATTTCCTTGGAAACTAATTTTAATCCGTCTGCAATCAGCTGCAAAATTCCTTCTATCTTTCCAGCATATAACGGCCCTATTCTTAGTTGCATTTTTGCCAGGAATTTTCGCTCGACAAAAATAGTTACGGCTGCAATTAGTGCTGCATATGTAAAGCCAGGAAACACTGCAACCCTGAAAAGATCGGTATGCATCAGGAATTGAAGAATTGGAAGCGTACGGGTAGGGTCTACAACCATAGATAAGAAGAGGAATGGAGTAAGTACTTCGCCATTAGCGAGAGGTAGAGGAGCGTAAAAAAGTACGACGAAGATTAGAGGCAGCCCCACCAGCGTGATAATGAGCAAAATCCAGAATACAAGCCAAATTAAACTTGCGACAAAGTTGCCAAATCGATATTCTTCCTGTGGATATGATGCCAAGCTGCTATCTATCAGCCTCCACTGGCCAATAATTCAATGCCCAATATATAGATGGCATGTCTGCCAATTTTGCTCCGACTAGTAGATGTGGTAGAGCCAACATATTTCTGAAAGAACCTACTGACATCTTTACTCTATAAGGCCTTGGCGTCCCGTCACTTACTATATAGTACCCAAGAGCACCCCGCCCTGATTCAACTCTTCTATATGCTTCACCTGCAGGACCTTTCGGGTTGGGTTGTAATTTGGCCCTAACTTCCCCCGAATCCGGCATCTTATCAAGCAACTGTCTCATGATATGACATGATTCCTTCATATCCAAAAATGGAACGTAGGCTCTCCCAAAGCAATCGCCCGTTCTCATATACTGAACCTTAAAGTCAATTTCATTGTAAATATCGTATGGTTCAGCCTTCCTAACATCAAATGGAACACCAGAAGCCCTCAAAACTGAGCCTGTGACCCCAAGTTTTATCGCATCTTCTCTTGTCAGAATCCCGACTCCTTCAGTTCTTTGACGAAGCAAAGGATTATTGTAAAAAATATTTTCATATTCTTCAAGCCGCTTTTCGTAGTATGCGATATGTCTTAGGGCTTTTTCCTTAAAGCCTTCAGGAATATCATTTCTCACTCCTCCTGGTATGTTAAAAGCATGAGTTACTCTGGCCCCGGTCAGTGCGTCTAATAAGTCTATAAACAATTCTCTGTCTCCAGTAGGCCACATGAACATTGTTGAATGCCCCAAAAAAATTCCGTATATCGCAAGCCAGTATAGAGTATAAACTTGGCGATCTAATTCCGACGTTAAAGCCCTTATGAACTGACCTCGACGGGGTACCTCTATTCCTACTAGTTGTTCAACGGCTAAGCTATAAGAATAGGTAATATTCGCTGAATCATGTATAACGGGACGTTCCAGATGTGGGATATTTTGAATAAAGTTCCTGTACTCACACATTTTTTCCTCGCCTCTATGTACATATCCTGGATCTGGATCACAGTAAACGATATAGTCCCCGTCAAGCTTAATCGTAAATCGAAAATGGCCTGAACCTGGATGCTGGGGGCCAACACTCAGTGTCATGAGGCGGTCATCGTCGGGCGAATATTCTTTTACAACTTGCATACCCATGCTTACGGCTTCATCTATTTTGCTTGCATCAGCTTTTGCCAATCTTCGATTCACCTACTAACTATAGTATTTTAAGTGTTGTTGTTGCTGCTTTTTTTATCTTCCTTTAATCCTAAATTCTCTTCGTAGTGGCGGGATGTCAGCCCAATCCTCGGGTAAAAGAAATCTTTCATTTCGAGGATGACCTTCGAAATATACTCCTAACATTTCATATGTCTCTCGCTCATGGTATTCTACGCTTCTAAATACATTTATCAAACTGGGTAGTCGAGCCTCATCCCGTGACGTTCTGGTAGTAAGGGCAATAATGTGAGCCTCTAACTCTTGAGTCCCATATGATCCCAGATGGTAGATTACCTCAATTTGATTATCTTTTGGATAATCAGTTCCTGCAACTGATTCTGCATGGTCAAACCCCATCTTATCACGAAGGAAAATGGCAACTGCTGAAATATCTTCCGGTGGGACCATAATCTTCATCCTTAGAGGCCTTGTGTAGACAACGTTTATTTTATTTCCAAATTCCTTAGCTAATGTGTCGATAATTCCTTTCTCAAATGCTGGGGGCTCGGCCTCTTTTTTGGTAACAGCACTAGGAGTGGCGGTGGGCGAGGATTTTGTAACTGGACTCGGGGCAGAAGGTGGTCTTGCAGGAGGCTGTGCCTGATTAACATTGTTTGTTTTATCTATTTTCCCATTTCCTGCCTTGGAGGCCTTATCTGAGTCCTGGCCCATGTTACTTGATCTTAGACCTTTTGATCTTCTCTTGCAGTAACATGGTACCCTGGATCAATGTTTCAGGCCTTGGAGGGCATCCTGGCACATACACGTCGACAGGTAAAATTCCATCAATTCCAGGGAGGACATTATACGAATCAATGTAAAGACCCCCTGTTATAGCACAAGCGCCCATTGCTATGACATACTTAGGTTCCGGCATCTGGTCATATACCATTCTTACTCTTGGTGCCATTTTTCTGTTTACTGTTCCCTGTACTACTATTAGATCACATTGCCTTAAGGAGCCAAATGCTTCTATTATACCAAATCTTTCAACATCATATCGAGGACCCGAAGCAGCTCCAAATTCGACGCTGCAGCATGCAGTTTCAAGATGTACTGGCCATAGAGACCAGACACGCCCCCAATTAATGGCATATCCCAAAGGCTTATCCACAGCTTTGACTAATACATCACTAAGTTTGCTTACCATCACATTAAAATTAGTAGGATTAAGTAAATCTTTGAACATTTTCTGTTAGATTCTCTTCTCCTTCACTTGTCTTTTTGGCATGATAGCTATTTAATACTTGTTAACAATCTGATAGGCAGCTGCTAGCTACCAGATTCCTTTCTTTCCAGCTAAATACAGAGCATAGCCCATAGCAGCAAACATTATTCCTAGAAACGCCATCACTGGAAGCGTCGTGGCCCTCGGAAGAGAAAAAAGGGATGCCCCCCAAGCGTAGAGGAAAATTGCCATTACATCAAACACAACAAACATCAGAATATAGGAATAGTACTGCATCATGAAATGAGACCTGCCCTCACCGCTAGGCATTTGGCCACATTCCATTGGAAGGAACTTTACCGGATTAAACCTGCGCCTTGGAGAAATCAGCCTTGATATCACTAATGCTGGTATAGCGGCCACTAGCCCAAAGCCTAGCATATACAAAATCGGGATAAATTCAACAACTGTGCCTTGAGCCAATAGTACAAACTTTTCGGAAAATAATATAAAAATCTTGCTTTAAATTCTCCGCAGGATTGAGCTGAACAGCTCTCTTGCCGCTAGTCTGGGATGATTCAAAGCAAGCCTAAGCATTTTTGTGCCGGTGAATTCCGCTCGAATAAAGTCGAGAAATTCTTCCCAGGACATATGTCTTAGCATCTCTATCTCTCGATCCCACTGATCATCGGATAAGTTAATCCACCTAGATTGAATATTCATTGCTGCATTAATCTTTGATTGAACCTTGCTCTTCCAAATTCTTTCATATTCGTTTAAGGAGCTTTTTACTGACCCTTTAGAAAGAGATTGGGCACCCACCTTGCCGGCCAACCTACCGAACTCTACAGCATATCTAATCCCTTCTAGGACTAATGGATTCGACTGGCCTGCGGAATCACCTACTATTATCAATCTGTCAGCGATTGTAGTTTCTCTTGAACCCTCGTTCGGTATAAATCCAAAATGAAACTCGAGTGGCTGAATGTTTTTTAGCCTGTCTAAAGGTTTTAATTTTTTCTCTAGCATCTCATTTAATTTTTTTACTGGATCAAAATTCGATTCCGGCCTACCCACACCTACTCCAATTCTGATCCGACTTTTTGATAGGGGAAAAACCCAGGCGTACCCTGCATCTGAATAGCATTTTCCTACCATCAGATACCAGGTTTCCAGGTCCACATTATCACAATAGCATTCATACTCCGCTCCAATTCCATACCTTCTCCAGGGTTTTACGAGCCCGAGCTTACTTCCAACAACGCTGCTAAAGCCACTTGCGTCAATGATTAGTTCAGGCTTTATTTCTAAGTTACCAAGGGGGGTGTTCACCCCGAGCATAATTTTGTCCTGTGGGCCCGAAAACAAATTGTATACGCGACTTCTAACCATTATTTTTGCTCCAGCCTCCGCCGCGAGCATAGCTAAATGTTGATACACCCTTCTTACATCAAGTACACAGGACGAAAATTCATTTCCTTTGATAGTCACTTCGTTGGATGGTGATATAAAGGTAAAATTTTTTATTGGGTTATACATCTCTCTTGGGATTTTTAATTCCTGCATTTCCTTTATCCATGAAACTCCACTTGTCCTTATGTTGTGAGCTATAGCATCATCTTTTTCAAATAGGATTACTTTGCTTCCCTCACTTGCAGCAGCATATGCAGAGGACAAACCCGCCGGTCCTCCCCCAACTACCGCAATATCACATTCAAGCAATATGAGATTTTACTTCATAGGATATTTATGGAGATCCCTACACCATACTATAATAGGATTGAGGCATAGATTTCATTCTCATCAAATAACATACATGCTTTACAGGGTTATTGTCACTGACTTTGTTTCATTGGAATTGTTCCAGCGATTCCGGCCGGCGAATTTCAAGTAATATCTAACCGAATCAGTCAATAGCCTGAGGGAAAAGCCCGCTATTAAGAGGTCAAAGGAAATATCGTTCTTTTGAGCTGTTGGAAATCCACTTGCGTCTTACGTTTAAGAGCTGTTTAGATAATGAAGGTTCCCTGAGAGGTCCGATAAGTGAAAATAATCTGTGGTGATACGGATTTCTTATTCTTAGATGTGTTCTGCTGACAAATATGGAGTTGTCTCTTACAAGAGGAACAAAACTAGATGCAGTATTTATTAAGTTGCTAGATTTTTTGGAAGTTAAATCAAATTGAATACCAAGGTTGAGTCGCAACCTTTTTCTAGAGATTTCCCGAAGCAGGTTATGACATCAATTTGAACGATCTCTCAGTCCGCGAAGGCGATCACGCTCCTGATTTTTTGTTTGATGATTATGATGGTAAAAAGATTAAACTTTCTGACTTCCGAGGTAAAAGGGTTGTAGTCTATTTCTATCCAAAAGATTTCACTCCGGGTTGTTCTACTGAGGCAGCAGAATTCGCCACTGACCATAATAAGTTTAAGGCAGCAGATATTGAGATAATAGGAATAAGCCCAGACGATTCAGAATCACATTTAAGATTTAGGAAAAAAATGAACATTTCCTATTTCCTTGTTTCAGATACAGATTTTGTAATTTCAAAGAGGTATGGTGTATACGGTCCTAAGATGTTTATGGGCAAAGAGTACATGGGAGTAAACAGGACAACGTTTCTAGTCGACAGCAACGGAGTTATATTTAAAATCTTCAATAAAGTAAAGCCTATAGGACATAGTCATGAGGTCTTACAGGAATTCAAGTGAGTCGAGCCCTGAAAGAAAGGTATAGGTCTCATTTATTAGGTGACCGATATGATGATACCTTTAGCGGAGGCACGTAGGCTAGATGGGCGTGCTCGAATCAGGAAAGTACAAATTTTTGAGAGCTATACGCACATCCGATAGCGGGACGTGAAAATACTTAAAAGTCTCTTCCAAGTAGCTGTCGTCAGCGTCGACGTCTGCCAAAGTATCTGTTCCTAATTTGGTAACAAATTCTGATGCCTTGAGAAGAAGTTTAGTAGCAAAAAAATTCCAGCTTTCCAGACCAATTATAGCATTCCTTGACTTTAGAGTTGTGACCAAAACTGCAAAAGATGCAATAATTGCAAGTCTAAATTTCTGCAAATTTAATTTACTGGGATCGGTATCTGAGAAGGAAGGGACAATAAAGCATATTCTTAGTTGATATTCGTCCAGATTCTTAGCAATTCCTATTGTCTTGCCCAGAGGAGGTATATTCCCCCGGCTTAGGTCTGCATCTAAAGATACACCATCAAATATCCCTGACAGCATGTCAATTGTAAAGTTCCTTGTCGTTATACCATTGCTTGATATCATGCGTTGGCATTGGAGCGCACCGTCTGCCAACTTTTGGACGATCGCGTTCAGAATGGCATCTCTCATCGACTATATCTCGAGCACTGCACAGTCTGGATGTATTAACAATAATAGCAAATTCAAACCGAGCAACTGTTATCCTCTATACAGCTCGACCATCTTTGTCTATCAGGTCTTGTATTCTATGGTCTTGTGGTTACCGTCTATTTTGAGTAGGACTGTATCAGCTGATCCATATGTTCAAGGATTTTGATATGGTGGTCCTCGTCTACGATTATACTCGTTAAGACGGATCTTGTTTCAGGTTTGTCAGTCATGTCAAGACATTCTTGAAGTAGTTCTTTTGATTCTATTTCCTCAGAAATAGATTTCTTGATGCCATCACTCGTTAAACCTGAGCTGCGACTCGCACCTTCAATATCGGACATCATCTCTGAGATATACTCTATGTGTCTTAGCCCGTCGCTAAGCAGAGTACGAAAGTAGCTTCTTACTAGCGAATTTTGAACGCTACCAAGAAGCTGTATATAACGCATAAGCTCTTCACGCTCTGCATCATACTGAGCCTTTAGCAAGTTGTACAATCGTTGTTTTTTTTCCAGTTGTTTAATATGACTTTCCGACAATGTGAGCTAGGATGGATATCCCCCATATTAAAGCCATTGTAGCAAAAAGGATTTGCTGGTGCATGTTGCCTGCATATAGTAAATCAACAAATTTTCGACACTAGGATCTAGTGGTGCGGGAGATGGGATTTGAACCCACGAACCCCTTAGGGATAAGAGCCTCAGTCTTACGCCTTTGGCCAAGCTGGGCGACTCCCGCTTATGCTACAACGCTTCATGCCACCAATTTGAATATTACCTCTACCAAAGGAAGCATAATTATAAATCGCTGATTATTATGGTTGCTACATAATCATTCATATCATCTAATGATATGCTGCAAAGGCCAATAGTTTTTATAGAACTGATGAATGGTGAGTTACATATTATGCTAGTGCCTGTACGATGTTTTACCTGCGGAAACTTGGTGGCACACAAATACGCAGAGTACACTAACAGGACGAAGGCAGGTGAGGACCCAGCCGTAGTTATGGACTCATTGAATATCAAACGATACTGTTGTAGGAGGATGCTAATCTCTAGTGTTGAGACAATTTATCAAGTCATCCCATATTACGAAGCCCTAAGAAGGAGAATGTCTGAAATTCAGTCCGAAGTAGAATAGATTATCTCTGAAAATCCAATCTGTCCAATGCCATTAATAACCAAGCTCAAAAGCAGAATCGTGTTTAATAGCAGGGGAAGTCAAACTGTGGAAGTCGACGTAGTTACGGATAATAGATATGTTGGTAGAGCATGTGCCCCCTCAGGCGCAAGCGTCGGCAAAAACGAAGCACAGAGCTTCACTCAGAATGACCCACAGAGATCAATACAAACTTTTGAGTCCCACTCCAACAAGTTCATTGGTGCTGAGGCAGCAGACCCAAAGGTAGTCTTCGAAATCTTGAGGACTATTGATAATACCTCTTCTTATACTATAGTAGGCGGCTCAATTGCGTACGCATTGAGTCTTGCGGCAGTAGATTCTGCCGCAAAGGCCTTAAATGTTCCATTGGCCAGATTGCTTCGTAAAAACAAACCTTATCAGAATCCATTTCCACTGGGAAATATTTTAGGGGGAGGGGCTCACGCAGGCCCCGGTACCCCAGATATACAGGAGGTTCTCGTCTGCCCGGTAAGCGCAAAAGACATCATGCAGGCCTTAGACATGAATTTCAAAATTCATGCCGAACTTCGCAAAGTCCTTGAGAATAAAGATAAGAAGTTTACAAATGGTAGAGGAGACGAAGGTGCCTGGGCGCCTCGAGCAAACAACGACGAAGCCTTAGAGCTTGCTGAACAAGCCATAAAGAACTCTGGATTCGAAACCAAGTGTGACGTAGGCTTGGGAATAGACTTTGCGAGTTCTTCTCTTTGGAATAGTGACAAACAGTGTTACGAATACAAAAGGCAGCAATTGTCACGAGATACATATGAACAGATTGAATTTGTGAATTCACTGATAGGTAAATACGATCTTGTTTACGTCGAAGATCCAGTGCATGAGGAAGACTTTCAAAGTATGGCAGAGATAACACGAAAAAATCACAAATGTATTGTCACAGGTGATGATATGTTAGTTACGAATAGGTGGCGTGTTAATGAAGCATCAAAATATGGCGCATGTAGCGGAGCCATTTTAAAAGTTAACCAAGCCGGGACGCTGTACGATGCACTTCTTTTTGCTGAAGAATGTAGGAGGCAGAACTTAAAGATTATAACTTCACATAGATCTGGGGAGTCGATAGACGCGCATATTTCTCATATTGCAGTTGCGACTCAATCAAAGATGATAAAGTCTGGGATAATCGGGGGAGAACGTGTGGCTAAACTAAATGAGCTAATTCGTCTTACAGAGTATGGTTTAATAGATGGGATGACAGATCTGTCCTTCTAGCATGACTTCCGAGGAGAGACAAAAGACAGAAAATAGCCCTCATGAAGTAGGGGGGGTACGACAAGATAGTAGCATCTCTAAAGATAGTTCTGAACAAGCCTCTGAACAAGCAAATGGTATTCAAGAGAGCAAGGTTTCAGAGGCTACAGAACATGGGGAATTGGGTTATGCATCTGAGACAGACAATCTCGAAAAAATGATTCTTTCGACAGGAATTCGAGTCGGAACTCCAGTCAAGACTAAATATATGTCTCCATTTATAGTACGTGCAAATCCTGAGGGATTGTATATACTTGATATTGGTAAAACTCTAGCCAGAATAGATGTCGCAGCCAAATTTATAGGAAGAGCAAATATTTCAAAAGTTGCAGTAACTTCAGCCAGGGAATACGGAAAAATGCCTGTTCAAAAATTTTGCCAATTAACAGGCGCTACAGGCATATTCGGACGATTTATGCCAGGTACCTTCACAAACCCATCGTTGCCAAATTATATGGAGCCAGAAATTGTTATTGTTACTGACCCTCAGGCTGATCAGCAGGCTGTGATGGAAGCTACTAGGGCGGGAGTTACGGTTGTCGCTATTTCAAACAGTGATAATGTGACTTCTCGGGTGGATTTGATTATTCCTGCAAACAATAGAGGACGGAAGGCTCTTGCTACTGTCTATTGGCTGTTAGCTAGAGAAGTTTTGAAAAAGCAGGGAACTATTAGATCCGACAGTGAAATGAAAATATCAATAGATGACTTTGAAACCAAACTAGTAGAGGAGGCTATGTGAGACAATTAAAGTCACGAGCGCCAGCAGTATCTGGAATATTTTATCCCAGCGACCCCTTTGAATTACGACAAACCATTGAGCAATCATTTTTGGACAGGAATTTCGGTCCCGGTGCAATTGCTCCGACTCATAAACACAGCAAAATATATGGAATAGTCTCCCCGCATGCAGGCTATGCCTATTCTGGAAGTGTCGCAGCCAATGGATACCAACAAATCTTCAGTATGAACCATGAGACCATTATAATCACGGGGCCTAACCATTATGGAATAGGTAGCGGGGTCGCTACGATGCGAGAGACCGTGTGGAAAACGCCAATGGGAGGTGTAGAGGTTAACACTGAATTTGTCGACAGCGTTTCAAAGGACTCGATAATAGATGTTGATGACTTTTCGCATAGCAGAGATCATTGTTTAGAAGTTCAGTTGCCCTTTCTTCAATTTGTTAAGAAAAATGACAATTTTAGAATCGTCCCTATTATCTTGATGTGGCAGGATATTGATACCGCCAAATTTGTAGGGAAAATAATATCTCAGACTATAAAAAGCGAAGGGACTAACGCTTTGGTCATTGCATCTTCAGATTTTACGCATTATGAACCAAATGCAGATGCACATAAGAAAGACCAAGAGCTGATCAATGCCATATTATCGTTAGACGTGTCGTTATTTTACGACATTTTGCAAAGATTTGATATTTCGGCCTGCGGTTATGGCGCTATTGCATCTGCAATGATTACCGTAAAAGAGCTTGGCGCGACTAGAGGCGAACTGCTCAAGTATGCAACGAGTGGGGATATAACAGGCGATACGAGCTCTGTTGTAGGATATGCCTCAATTATTTTTTTATGACATGCGGAAAAATTATGCGTGCTTCCGCTCCAGCAAAGGTGATGCTGTTTGGCGAACATTTTGTAGTATAC
>DASTUU010000123.1:0-1886 GCA_035759485.1 Nitrososphaeraceae archaeon | reverse complement strand
GGAATCAGGCTTGCTGATCTTTAGTCCTCGAATAAAATCTCTTAATCCCATAAAACATGCCTCCTTATCTCAAGCATATTCGTCATTATGATATTAATCTAATGTCTTATAAAAGTTTAATAAAAGTTTAAAGCAAATTGTTGTATGAGCATGGTATTTTTTGTATGCTTTGCTTCGAGACAACCAGCCAAATCTTTAGGATTTATTGTATGCCCTTCTAGGATCAACACTGTATGCACATTGTCTTGCCATGAACTCTCATTTATTACGAATAGGAAGTCCGTGGCTAGGTTCAAACAATCATTTTACAACAAGTACTGGACAATGCGCATAGGTAACTACTTTTGATGCAACACCTCCCAGAAGTACTCTTGAAAACCCTGACCTGCCTCGGGTACCAATGACTATTAAATTAATATTGTGAGATTCGGCATAGTCTATAATCGTTGCTTCTGCAGATAAGATTCCTTCTATGATCTCTGACCTGAAGGCTACTTTCTTCTCTTCGGCCTTCTGTCGCAGTTTCTCCATCCACTGTTTTGCTTCATTTCGTTCTTGCTCTAACTCCTTTAATCCATATGTAGGAGCAGCAATAAAAGATGAGAGAAGACCTCGTGGTTTTGACACATCAAGTACAGTCAGTGCAACTAACTCGCTTCCACCTTCTTTAAACTGTTCATTTCGTTCTTTTTTGGCCATTGTAATCGCAAATTCAGCTGCCTTCATTGAGGCTGCGGATCCATCTATTGCCACCAAAATTTTAGAAAATTTGCCATCTTCTTGTTGGGCTTCCACAGAAATCAGACATATAATACAAGATTAATATTTATGGTTCTGCATTTATGATTTAAAAAATCCATCCTTTTAGACGTAAGCTTGGCTTATCTAAATTTGTATCTAACGTGATTAAAGAAATTGTCTATACTTAAGATATGCTGAAGCAGAATATTTGCTAAAAATATCTCTAAGAAGTACGGCTTTTTAAAGAGGAAAACGATAAACGACGATTACATGATGATTATGAAGACTAGAATAGTATTGGTATTAGTGATGCACTTTCCACAAATAAGCACATTTCTTGGTTTTCTGTAAATTTAGAACTGCTCATTTTCTAAGGCGAGCCGCGCCTTAGACAATATTTCAGTTGTCATCTTGTTATCTTTGTCTTTGAGTTTTTCTAATGTAAGTTCTATGGCTTCTATTACTGCAACTTTTAGTTTTGGCAACGCTACAACATCACCTCTGGCAGCCTTTGTTAGTGATACAAATTCATCGTCAGGAAGAGGATTGCTACTATCATCTTGCGATTTTTGTAGTCTTTCTACTTCTATATTTAGTAAGTATATAGTGTAGGCCATAATTGATACAAGGCCTATAGTTTGATTGCTCAACGACACAGAGGATCCGCTAAAAAAGCTTACTAGCTGTTTTAAATTCTGTAACGTGAAAAACATTGTTTGATTCTGAGATTCCAAATCCTGTTTCTCAGCTCGTAATGAAGATACTTGATTCCTCAGTTTATCTACTTTTTGACTGAGTTGGCTTATGGCTGATTTAATGCTACCATATGTATGGAGTTCAGCAACCAATGATTGTATTTCTTGTACAGTGATAGCGGTGCCATCGCTACTGCTACCACCACCATCTTTTAACAATTCTGTGATATCTACAATGTCCTGTTCACTAACTCCTTTCTGCAAAAGTCTTATTAATAAAGGACTTACCACTGGAAGTATCAATATTGCGAACGTAAGCTAGCCTCTTCCTGATTAGGCCTACTTACTTCAGCTCGTAGCTTATCTACCTTGGATTCAAAGGCTTGGTAACAATACTTTTATTAATTATCTTTAGTCCTAAAATGACATTAACTGACAAAAACGCTATTA